>NZ_JAKUFY010000026.1:0-61097 GCF_022663675.1 Bacillus cereus group sp. BfR-BA-01355 | reverse complement strand
TACGGGAAATGTGGATCTCATTGCGAATGTGACCATAAAGAACATACAAAAGCTTAATAATAAGAAAAAGCGCCTACATGTGTAGGCGCTTTTTTAATAAATTGTAGTTGTATGGCCAACTGTTGCAACGATTGCATCATCTCTAATTGGAATAAAGCTTATGGATGTCTGTGGTGTACTAGAAGAAGCGTATTGGCTCATTATACGGCTATCGATACGGGTAATAGTATCGGTCAAGAAAGCTGAAATAAAAGCGTAAGGGACTCGTCGTTCATTTAATGAATAAATAATTTCTTCTTTTGTTTTTACACCTACGCCATGTCCGTAAAAAAAGAAATTTCCTAAATAGATTGTGTTTTCTCCTTGCCACTCAATCGTAGCTGGATTCACTTGTGGGTTTTTAAAGTAAACGAGGTCACCTGGAACAAGATCGCCACCGGTTTTTGTTATGAGCCTTAGATCTTGATCGTAGTCCCATGTATAAAGTAAAAGGTTTGCAAATAGACGATTGAAAGTTTCTTCCTCATACAATGATAATAAAGCTTTATAAAAAATAATGATCATAGCGGTTGCACATTCAGTTCCATATAGTTTTCCGTTTTTGAAAATATCTTGTATGGCAATAGAAGGTGGTATGTTTGGAAGAAGCTCGAATCCTCCAAGGGATGTTCTTTTCCAATACTGGGGGTTGCAAAAGGATTGTTGAAATGTGCGAAACTGAAATCCACTTTGAAAAAGTTCTAGTGCAGAGATAATAATATTAACTCGTAAATTGAGATCAAAGCTGAGTTCATCAGCTGTTCGGAAGGAATAAACTTCTTGATTTCCTGCCATTATTGATAAAATTTGTTGTTTCTCTGCTGCAAATGGCTCATATTCATTTGTAATATAAGGATGTACAATAGAACGGCCTATTACAATCATAATAGTATCCCCACCTATACGTTACATTCTTTAGTATCGTATGAAGAATAGGAAAAAAGGTGAAAAAAAAGCCTATCAACTGATAGGCTTGTACTCTTTAATAACACGTAATGTTTGTAATGTCATATCTTCAGGACCTTGTACAGGTAAACCTGCTTCTAAGTTTTTACGAATATACTCTAAGTTTTCTTGTGTAATAATTTCCCCCGGAGTAAAGATTGGAATCCCTGGCGGATAAACCATAACAAAATCAGCTATAATACGACCCGCTGCATTTTCAAATGGAATGACTTCTGTTTCCGAATAAAAAGCATCTCGAGGAGAAAGTGCTAGCACTGGAATTTCTGGAATCTCTACTTGTACTTGAACACCTTTATCTGCCCTATTTCTAAATGTTGCTGCTAAATCTTGTAATGCTGCAATAAGTGTATTTGTATCACTTTCTGTATCTCCCAAAGTGATAAGACATAGTATGTTGTATAAATCTGAGAGTTCTACTTCAATGTTATATTTCTCTCTAAGCCATACTTCAGCTTGGTGGCCGGTAATACCTAAATCTTTTACAGATACAATTATCTTTGTAGGATCATAGTTAAAGGTAGCATCTGTACCTAACATTTCTTTTCCAGGACAGTAAAGATGCTCAATAGAATTTATAGCATCACGAACATGTTCAGCTAATTGTATTGTTTGTTCTATGAGTGCTGTTCCTTCTGTGGCAAGACGTTTTCTGGCAACATCAAGTGATGCTAACAAGATGTAAGAAGTTGATGTAGTCGTAAGCATGCTAATAATAGATTGGACATGCTTTACATTCACCAAGCCTTCTTTCACATTAAGAATAGAACTTTGAGTTAAAGAGCCTCCTAATTTGTGGACACTTGTTGCTGCCATGTCTGCACCAGCTTGCATCGCCGACATCGGCAATTTATCGTGAAAATGAATATGAACACCATGAGCCTCGTCGACTAGTACAGGGATGTCATAAGAATGTGCTAATTGTACAATCTGTTCTAAGTCTGCAGCAAACCCAAAGTACGTTGGATTAATAACAAGTAAGCCCTTTGCATCTGAGTGCTCTTCAAGTGCTTTTTTGACAGATTGAATTGTGATTCCATGAGAAATACCGAGCTTCGGATCGATTTCAGGATGCATGAAAATCGGTTTTGCACCTGAGAAAATAATAGCTGACATTACTGATTTATGCACGTTTCGTGGTACTAGGATTTTGTCACCAGGACCGCAAACGCTCATCACCATTGTCATAATAGCGCCACTTGTACCTTGAATAGAAAAGAAAGTATGATCTGCACCGAATGCAGCGGCTGCTAAATCCTGTGCTTCTTTAATCATACCTTTTGGATGATGTAAATCATCGAGTGGCGCAATATTAATTAAGTCAATTGCTAATGCATTATGCCCAATAAATTCGCGAAATGTAGGATCCATGCCCTGTCCTTTTTTATGACCAGGAATATGGAATTGAATTGGATTTCGCTTACTGTGCTCAACTAAAGCGGTAAACAATGGTGTTTCGTATTGGGACAATCTATACACCCCTTCTTCTTCATAATATTTAGTATAATTTGTTTTATATAATCCTGCTCTAAAAAAGGTAAGTCTTTTTTTAGAATGAGGCTTGTTTTTCTGCCATTCAAAAAATCGTTTTTGAGATGGTAGCTTCACTTTATTTTCTATAAAACAAAAGCATTATATCACCAATAATTATAGATGTATAGAAAAAAATGTTTTTAAGGTGAGTATGTTTAATAGTTAGCCTCAACTAATGAATAGAGGAAGACAATTCCATCAAAATGAATAAATAGTGTATAATGCAGAGTGGCTATAATGAATAATAAAATATTCTCTTTAAGATAGCATAATGAAACAAGAAGAAATGATAAATGAGGTGCGAAATGGAATATCAATATCCGTTAGATTATGATTGGTCAAATGAGGAAATGGTTACAATTGTGAAGTTTTATGAAGCGATTGAGAAAGCTTATGAAAAAGGAATTATAAGAGAAGAATTAATGGGTTTATATCGTCGTTTTAAAGAGATTGTTCCATCGAAAGCAGAAGAAAAGAAAATTGATAAAGAGTTTCAAGAAGTAAGTGGATACTCTATATATCGTGCTATTCAAAGGGCAAAGGAAGTTGAAGAACAAAAGGTTGTAAAAATATAAAAATATTTTGAAAAATAAAAACTGAAGTGATATAATGTGATAACAACTAAAAACGGACAATATAAATTGTCCGTTTTCTACTATCGATTACAAAGTGCATATAAAGGAAGGAGTGGTTGCATCGTAGATTCAATCTTAGCAAGGAATTGTTCGTTGGTCATTGCTGAAAACTCCTCTGGTGATATATGAATACCAACTAATAATTCTGCTTTTTTTACAGTAGCTAGTCGTTCAATCATCTTTTGTAAGTCTTCGGTTTCAAGTGTTTTATGTAATTTCACACTTGGTTTAGTATGGTCAATGGACCAAACGAAGTCATTTGGAATATTTGTTTTTAAATCATTTAAATGTTCTAAGAAGGCATGAGCCGTCTCAACTTTTTGTGGACACTCATAGATTAAACCAAAGTATATGAAGGCATGAGTACCCCATAAGCCGATTTGGAAATGCGGTAGCATTTTATATCCTCGTTTATTTGTTGAAAAAGCAACCCAAGTATCGTTTGGTGGATTGACTTTCCGTCGTGCGTGTTTTGCAACATGATAAAAAAAGTTCTCATCAGTGTGTTTGGATAAGTATTCTGCAAATTGTTCCCCTAAAGCTTCTAGCTTAGGATGAATGTTCGTTTTAATTGCACTCATTCGTTCTTCGAGACCATCAACTGTAAAGACATCAAAATCAGTTGACTTGAATGTTTGTATTGTCATGATTGTTCCTCCAACTCCTATTTTGCTTTTATTTTAGCATAGCTTGTACTATTCATAAAAAAAACAGCACAAAAAAATTAAAATAAAAAATATAATTTTGTTGCATAGATGATTTATCCAACATAGTATAGTATAAAACAAAAAATCAGAAAATTGAATTAATTCTAGTCCGAGGGCAGACGAATATTGGGAGGAGGCAAATAATATGAGACAGGTGATTAATGCGTTAAAGAGAACAGATGCCGAAAAGAGAATACCGGTGCTACGTTTGGAGCTAGATTATGAATTAGCAACTTTATATGATGCGATGATGGAAGATGATAAACAGAAAAAAGAAGAGTGTGTACAAAAGTTAGAAGTGTTAAGACTTGAAATGATTCGTTTAGAAGCGTAATAATAGTATATGTATAAAAAATTAGTTGGTGCGAACCTTATAAAGGGTTCGTTTTTTCTGTGAACAGTATAGATCGGAGTGTTTAAACATGCAAGAAGTATGGAAAGACATCGATGCACACGCCAAACGGTGGATTCGGGATGCAGGAGAGCATTTGATGGCATCAATGAAAAAAGCACTTATTATAGAAACAAAATCAAATGCAGCTGACTTAGTTACAAATATGGACCGAGAGATAGAACGGTTTTTAATTGGGAAAATTAAAGAAACATTCCCGAATCATAATATTTTAGGAGAAGAGGGTTATGGAGACGAGATAACGTCTTCTGGCGGGGTTGTTTGGTTAATTGATCCAATTGACGGTACGATGAACTTTGTTCATCAAAAAAGAAATTTTGCGATTTCAATTGGTATTTATGAGAACGGTATCGGAAAGATTGGACTTATTTATGATCCAGTGCACGATGAACTATATCATGCAGTCAAGGGATCCGGAGCTTTTTGTAATGATATATCAATTCCTCCATTGGAAAAAGGAACTGTAGAGCAAGGTATTGTAGCTTTAAATGCGATATGGCTTACAGATAATCCATTGCTTAATATGGAAAGTATGATGGCACTTGTTAAGAAAGCAAGGGGCACGAGATCATATGGCTGTGCAGCACTAGAGATGATATACGTTGCAACAGGAAGAATAGATGCATATGTAACGCCGAGATTATCACCATGGGATTTTGGCGGAGGACAGATAATTGTAGAAGAAGTTGGAGGTAAGGTGACGACATTCTCTGGAGCGCCACTTTCTATCATAGAGAAGAGCAGTGTGTTAGTTGCAAAACCAGGAGTGTATGAAGAAGTGTTATCGTTTATATTAGAGCAACAAAAAAAGTAAGAGGCTGTGTATAAGCTTCTTACTTTTTAGCGTTATTGTGATTTGCGCATTTTTCTTTTTGTTACAAAACCGTACCCAACTGCAACAAATGTGCCGATAATGCAAATAATAATACCGATTGGACTATTTTCAGCAATCATAATGCCGATACCGATTAAGAAAATAACACCGATAATTGCGGTTAATAAAAAGCGATATTGAATGTGTTCCATTTCTTCACCCTCCAATCTCATTTTACTTTCACAAAAGTAAGAATACAACTATATTTTCATTCTTGCTTTTATTTTAATTGCTATTGTATCCCCTTCGCTCTTATAATAGAGAAGGATTAAAAAGACATTAGGAGTTGGACATGTTGAAAAAACGACAAGATTTACG
Source organism: Bacillus cereus group sp. BfR-BA-01355 (assembly GCF_022663675.1). Lineage (NCBI taxonomy): Bacteria > Bacillati > Bacillota > Bacilli > Caryophanales > Bacillaceae > Bacillus > Bacillus cereus group sp. BfR-BA-01355. Next base: position 55,616 of record NZ_JAKUFY010000026.1, on the reverse strand, counting down.
TAATATAGCAATTATTGCCCACGTTGACCATGGTAAAACAACACTTGTTGACCAGTTATTACGTCAAGCGGGGACTTTCCGTGCGAACGAACACGTTGAAGAACGCGCAATGGATTCAAATGATCTAGAAAGAGAACGCGGTATTACAATTTTAGCGAAAAATACAGCGATTCACTATGAAGATAAAAGAATTAACATTTTAGATACACCAGGTCACGCTGACTTCGGTGGAGAAGTAGAACGTATCATGAAAATGGTTGATGGTGTTTTACTTGTTGTTGATGCATATGAAGGTTGTATGCCACAAACACGATTTGTTTTAAAGAAAGCTCTTGAGCAAAACTTAACTCCAATCGTAGTTGTAAACAAAATTGACCGTGACTTCGCTCGTCCTGATGAAGTAGTTGATGAAGTAATCGACTTATTCATTGAGCTTGGTGCAAACGAAGATCAATTAGAGTTCCCAGTTGTATTTGCATCAGCAATGAACGGAACAGCAAGCTTAGATTCAAACCCAGCAAATCAAGAAGAGAATATGAAATCATTATTCGATACAATTATCGAACATATTCCAGCACCGATTGATAACAGTGAAGAGCCACTTCAATTCCAAGTAGCACTTCTTGATTACAACGACTATGTTGGACGTATTGGAGTTGGACGCGTATTCCGCGGTACAATGAAGGTTGGACAACAAGTTGCTTTAATGAAAGTTGACGGAAGTGTAAAACAATTCCGCGTAACGAAATTATTCGGTTACATTGGATTAAAACGTCAAGAAATCGAAGAAGCAAAAGCTGGGGACTTAGTAGCCGTTTCTGGTATGGAAGACATTAACGTTGGTGAAACGGTATGTCCGGTTGAGCATGAAGATGCGTTACCATTACTACGTATTGATGAGCCAACACTACAAATGACGTTCCTTGTAAATAACAGCCCATTTGCAGGTCGTGAAGGTAAATACATTACATCTCGTAAAATTGAAGAGCGTCTTCGTTCACAATTAGAAACAGATGTAAGTTTACGTGTAGATAATACAGAGTCTCCTGATGCGTGGATCGTATCTGGACGTGGGGAACTACATTTATCTATCTTAATCGAAAACATGCGTCGTGAAGGTTATGAATTACAAGTATCTAAGCCAGAGGTAATCATTAAAGAAGTTGATGGCGTAAGATGTGAACCTGTAGAGCGCGTACAAATCGATGTACCTGAAGAATACACTGGTTCTATTATGGAATCTATGGGTGCACGTAAAGGTGAAATGTTAGATATGGTGAATAACGGAAACGGTCAAGTGCGCCTTACTTTCATGGTTCCAGCACGTGGTTTAATTGGTTACACAACAGAATTCTTAACATTAACTCGTGGTTACGGTATTTTAAACCATACATTCGATTGCTACCAACCAGTACACGCTGGACAAGTTGGTGGACGTCGCCAAGGTGTTCTAGTTTCACTTGAAACAGGAAAAGCATCACAATACGGTATTATGCAAGTTGAAGACCGTGGTGTAATCTTCGTTGAACCAGGTACAGAAGTATATGCTGGTATGATTGTTGGAGAACACACTCGTGAGAACGACTTAACAGTTAACGTTGTGAAAATGAAACAACAAACTAACATTCGTTCTGCGACGAAAGATCAAACTTCAACAATGAAGAAACCACGCCTAATGACTTTAGAAGAATCATTAGAGTACTTAAACGATGATGAGTTCTGTGAAGTAACTCCAGAATCAATTCGTCTGCGTAAAAAGATTCTTGATAAGAGTGAGCGCGAAAGAGCTGCTAAGAAAAAGAAATCGGTTGAAGCGTAAAAACAAAAAAACAACGACCTTTATAAAAGGTCGTTGTTTTTTATTTTGTTTATTTTTTAGAATATTTACTCTTTTTTGTGGACAGTATTTTTTTTGCGAGTTACTCTTGTATTAAGTGTATAAAGAAAATTGTATTTTACTGCTAGGGGGGAAGAGTGTGTTAGAAAGGATGTCTTTTTTTGCAAAATTGTGTAAGGTAGATGAAAATCCAGAGTTAGGAATGTGGTTACTTTATGGGACGATTATTATATTAAGTGCTCTCGTCTATAATTTAGGGTTTGCTAGAAAGTTGTCTGTACTTAAAAATATTGTGATATACATATCATTAGCAATTGGATGTACAGTATTAACCTTTTTTGCTGTATTTTTACCCGTTGGAGAAGGACTTGTTGTAGCAGCAATTGTACTTGGGATTTATAGATTACGTTTGCGTCAAGCGAAACAACAAAAAGTAGGATGAGGAAGGGGGAGTTTTTATGCGTTCAGTACAAGATGCACTATATAATTGGTTAACAATTAAAACAGTTGCTGAAGCACGTCCAGATGATAGTGCTGCAAAAGAAACGTATTTGTTATTTCAAAATATGATATATGAAGAACATAAATTAAAAAATGTGGAAGTCGAAAAGAACGAGGAGATGTATTTAATTACATACGAAATGAATGGGGAAAGGAAATCTGCAAGGTTTCCGCTAGAAGCCATTGATTGTTTTTTGGATCAGATGAATCGTGAACCAGAAAAATATAAATAAGTCCTTATCTATATGAGTAAGGACTTATTTATATTTTACCAATCGTCTTCGATTTTTTTATCACGATATAATCGGAAATTACCACTTGCATGACGTTCCATTGTACGCTCTGCAATTCGTTCCGAACATTCCATGCACATATATGTATGAATAGGGCGATTACGCAGTTTTTTTGCCATAGGATTTTCATCATCTAACATATCTTTTTTATCACAAATCATACATTTGACTCTCATTTCGTCACCTCAATACGAATTCTATCAGTATAAGTATATCATGGAAGTATAATGTTTTTGAATAATAGTGGGAAAAAATAATATTTTCGCAATTCAAAAAATAAGTTATGATAAGGATATACCAAGTATGTTTGGAGGTGAAAATATGGCGAATGTAGTAGAGCCTACCTTAACAGAGGGTTTAGTACAAACGTTGCGTAAAGAGTGTATTGTTATGATAGCAACGACAGATTTCGAAAAACAAGTTCCTAACGTAAGTGCTATTTCTTGGGTGTATGCAGTGAGTAAAACTAGTATTCGATTTGCAGTAGATCAACGTTCACGTATTGTGGAAAATATACGGCATAATACAGGTGTGGTATTGACTATAATGGCGAATGAATCCGTATTTTCCATAAGTGGTGCAGGTGAAATTTTGACAGATAGAATGGAAGGCATTTCTTTAAAATTAACTGTAATAGAAGTAAATGTGCAAGAAGTGCGTGATGTTATGTTTTATGGAGCGAAACTTGCAATTGAACCAACATATGAAAAAACATATGATCTTCGGGCAGCGAAAAAGCTGGATAACGAAGTGCTAGTAGGGATAAGAGAATTATAAAGATGCTAAATAAGAAATTCGTTTATTCACTTTTGTAATCGGTTATTGTGATTTAACGTTAATAATTATAATAAAAGGTAATATATTGAATAGAAATGAATAAAGAATAAATAAAAGGTTTAATGACTATGATTTTCGATTCTACCTCGTTTACACGGTACATATAATTATAACAATGGTTCGTCCATATTTTATGGATGAAACCCTTGTTCTACAAATTTAAAAGTGGAGTCAGGGGGTAACAGGTTGGATAAAATTTATGTGTTAGATACGAATGTACTTTTGCAGGATCCTTTATCTATTTTTTCATTTGAAACCAATGAAGTAGTGATTCCAGCAGTTGTATTAGAAGAGGTTGATTCGAAAAAACGTTATATGGATGAAGTAGGACGAAACGCTCGTTATGTATCTAAGTTAATAGATAAATTTCGTGAAATAGGAAAGCTGCATGAAAGTATCCCGCTAGAAAACGGCGGAACATTTCGTATTGAATTGAACCATCGTTCATTTGTGCAACTACAAGATATTTTTGTAGAAAAAACAAATGATAATCGAATTTTAGCTGTAGCAAAAAATCTATCTTTAGAAGAACAGGAAAAAGAGGACGGGAAGTCTGTTATTTTAGTAAGTAAAGATGTACTCGTAAGGGTAAAAGCTGATGCAATTGGTTTGAAGGCTGAAGATTATTTAAGTGATCGCGTAATTGAAGTAGAAAATATATATTCTGGCTTTTTAGAAGGATATATATCAAAAGAACAATTGGATTATTTTTATGAGAAAGGTGAATTGCCTCTATCTGAAATTGCGAATCACCCTTTTTACCCAAATCAATTTGTAGTAATGAAAGATGCATTGGGGGGCTCTAGTTCTGCGCTTGGCATCGTGGATCACTTAGGTAAGAAGGTAAAGAAACTTATTTTTCACAATGAACAAGTGTGGGGGATACGACCACGAAACGTGCAGCAAATCATGGGATTAGAATTGTTGCTTCGTGAAGATATTCCGCTTGTAACGTTAACAGGGAAAGCCGGCACAGGAAAAACGTTACTTGCATTAGCTTCGGGACTTATGCAAACAGAAGACTTAGGGTTATATAAAAAATTACTCGTTGCAAGACCAATTGTCCCAGTCGGAAAAGATATCGGTTATTTACCAGGAGAAAAAGAAGAAAAGTTAAGACCATGGATGCAGCCAATTTTTGATAACCTAGAGTATTTATTTAATACGAAAAAGCCAGGAGAGTTAGATGCTATTTTAGCTGGAATGGGTTCAATTGAAGTAGAAGCCCTTACTTATATACGCGGGAGAAGTATTCCAGATCAGTTCATTATCATTGACGAAGCACAAAATTTAACAAAGCATGAAGTGAAAACGATACTAACTAGGGTAGGGGAAAAGAGTAAGATTGTATTGATGGGAGATCCTCAGCAAATTGATCACCCATACTTAGATGAATATAATAATGGCTTAACGTATGTTGTAGAGAAGTTTAAAGAACAGCGCATTAGTGGTCATGTGAAGTTTGTTAAAGGGGAGCGATCTAATTTAGCTCAACTAGCAGCAGATTTATTGTAAAAAGGAGTGAGCTTAAGCTCACTCCTTTTCTTTAAATAATTGTAAATTTACGGATGTTCCGGATTGGATTTTGTCGATTAGATCCATCATTGAAATAGAGATGAACAGGTCCGTCTTCTTTTAATGGTTTTCCTTCTTTTGAAAAGCCTAGTATAGCATTTTTGACAGTTTCTAATGGAAGTGTCATTGTATGATCTACCGTTTCAATTTCAACTTGCGTAGTGCCCTCTAAAATTTCAGCGTTAGCAAGGAATGGATGAAATGGTATACCAAATGTTCCAGTAATCAGCTGTTCTTTTTTATATTTCTTCACACTTTGTTGTATTGGAGGAAAAGCGGCACCATCACGGATTTCGCGATCCCAATGTTCTGAAGTGTTTTTTAAATAAGTTTCTAGTTCAGACGTGTTTTCTCTAGTTTCATCAAAGTAAGTTGTCAAATCTACTTTTCGATCATCAAAGATCCAAACAGTGGGATCAATAGTGATTGGAAAACGTACTTTTCCGTTAATAAATAAAATTTCGCTCATTGTTCTTCCCCCATTTGTGTTATACTCCCACTTTTCAGTATAATAGTATTAGACACTGTTGTCACAAAAAATGTTTCTATTGCAATTTATGAAAACTATCGCTAATATTAATAGATAGGATAGAGGAGAGTAGGACGGAAACGGAGGGAATCAATTTGGCGTCTGAGACAGTAGCAAATCATCAGGAAAAGGCACTAGCCCTTCTACAAGCGGATGCAGAGAAGATTTTAAGACTTATTAAGGTGCAAATGGACCATCTTACAATGCCGCAATGTCCATTATATGAAGAAGTGTTAGACACACAAATGTTTGGACTATCCCGCGAGGTCGATTTTGCAGTTCGCCTTGGTCTTATTGCAGAAGAACAAGGGAAAGCAATGTTAGGTGAGCTCGAACGTGAGTTATCTGCACTTCATGAAGCGTTTACAAACAAACAACAATAACGGGTTCAAATAAGGGGGCTCAAACTAAATTAGTTTGAGCTTTTTATTTGTATAATAAAGCAGGAAGAATCAATGTACATATGGAATACAACAATAATTAAATTGAAACAGAAAGAGGAAATGAAATGAAAAAAGTATGGAAATCAATGGATTATTCATTGGTACTTCCTCTTGTTATCTTATGTGTGCTGGGAGTTATAATGGTATATAGTTCTAGTTCCATTGTTGCGATTTCGAGATTTGATAAACCAGCAAATTTCTTTTTTAAAAGACAATTAATTACTTTAGTTGTTGGGACAATAGTATTAATAATTATTGCTACTATCCCATATAAAGTTTGGAGAAAACGAATTTTTTTGTTGGGGAGTTACGGTGCTAGTGTTGCCTTATTAGCTGCAGCTGCTTTTTTCACTAAGAAAGTAAACGGTGCAAACGGGTGGATATTTGGAATACAGCCTGCAGAATTTGTTAAGATAACAGTTATTCTCGTCTTAGCTCATTTCTTTGCCAAAAGACAAGAAACGAATACACCTGTTTCCAAAGGGTCAGGTCCAGTACTTATTGGTGTTGGTATAATCATGTTTTTAATATTAAAGCAAAATGATTTAGGTACTGATTTGTTAATTGCAGGAACAGTAGGAATTATGTTTCTTTGTTCGGGAGTACAGGTTAACTTATGGATTAAACGAATTGCTTTAACTTCTATAGTATGGATTCCAGCACTATATCTGCTTGGTAATTATGCATTAAATCCATATCAAAAGGCACGTTTTTCTGTTTTCCTTGATCCGTTTAATGATCCTCAAAAGGATGGATTTCAATTAGTGAATTCATTTATTGGAATCGCTTCTGGAGGGCTTAATGGTAGAGGATTAGGGAATAGTGTACAAAAATATGGTTATTTACCAGAACCGCAAACGGATTTTATAATGGCAATTATATCTGAAGAACTTGGTTTTATAGGTGTAGCTATCATTTTAATCTGTTTATTACTAATTATTATTCGGTCATTTAGAGTTGCACAAAAGTGTACAGATCCATTTGGAAGTTTAATAGCTATCGGAATTGCAAGCTTGTTTGGAGTTCAAACGTTTATTAATGTTGGTGGTATGTCTGGGGTAATACCACTTACCGGAGTACCATTACCGTTTGTCAGTTACGGTGGTAGTTCTTTATTAGCTAATCTACTTGCGATGGGGATACTACTCAATATTGCTAGTCACGTGAAACGACAAGAGAAACAACAGAATGGATTAATGAAAGAAAAAGAACAAAATGGACCACATCTTGTAGTTGTAAAATAAAAAACACATTGTGCTTTAGAGCATAATGTGTTTTTTATTTTTAAGTAGTTTTAAATGTGATGTATTAATATATATTTCAGTTAAAAGATATATCACATTAAGTTGAATGTGATATACAATTAAGTTGTTAGAAAAGGAAGAGGTATGCTATACTATTTTTGTGAAACAAATTGCACAGAAAACTTATCATTTGTTAAAAAATAAGGTATGATGGATAAAAATAAAGTGAAGCTTTCTAAGTATAATATAATGTGGAAAGTGAAGAACTTCACGCTTTTTAAGGTGTGTATATATTTTATCTCTAGAGTGGTAGGAAAGTAGAGGGGGAAAATCATGACAAAGCTGCAACGTATTCAAAAAGTATTGGTAGCTAACCGTGGAGAGATTGCAATTCGTGTGTTTCGAGCTTGTTCGGAACTAGGATTAAAAACAGTTGCAATCTATTCTAAAGAGGATAGTGGTTCTTATCATCGCTATAAAGCCGATGAGTCCTATTTAGTTGGGGAAGGAAAAAAACCAATTGATGCTTATCTAGATATTGAAGGCATTATTGAGATTGCAAAAAGTAATCATGTAGATGCAATCCACCCTGGATATGGTTTCTTGTCAGAAAATATTCAATTCGCGAAACGTTGCGAAGAAGAAGGAATTATCTTTATCGGTCCGAAAAGTAAGCATTTAGATATGTTTGGAGATAAAGTGAAAGCAAGAACACAAGCGCAGCTAGCACAAATTCCAGTTATACCTGGTAGTGATGGTCCAGTAGATTCATTAGAAGAAGTCGAAAAATTTGCTGAAAAGTATGATTACCCGATTATTATTAAAGCGTCCCTTGGTGGTGGCGGTCGTGGTATGCGTATTGTGCGTACTAGTGAGGAATTAGGAGAATCATATAATCGAGCGAAATCAGAAGCGAAAGCAGCCTTTGGTAATGATGAAGTTTACGTCGAAAAATTCGTTGAAAAACCTAAACATATAGAAGTACAAATTTTAGCAGATGAAGAAGGCAATGTTGTTCATTTATACGAGCGTGACTGTTCTGTACAACGTCGTCATCAAAAAGTTGTAGAAATAGCACCGAGTGTATCACTTTTAGATGATTTGCGTCAGCGTATTTGTGATGCTGCTGTGAAGTTAACGAAAAATGTAAACTATTTAAATGCAGGAACAGTAGAATTCCTTGTAAAAGATGATGAGTTTTACTTCATTGAAGTAAATCCACGTGTTCAAGTAGAACATACGATTACAGAAATGATTACAGGAGTAGATATCGTTCAATCACAAATTTTAATAGCTGATGGACATTCATTACATAGCAAAATGGTAGGTGTGCCGAAGCAAGAGGAAGTAGTTGTGCATGGATTTGCAATTCAATCTCGTGTAACAACTGAAGATCCGCTAAATAATTTTATGCCGGATACAGGAAAAATTATGGCGTATCGATCAGGCGGTGGTTTTGGTGTGCGTCTTGATACAGGAAATAGCTTCCAAGGTGCAGTTATTACACCGTACTACGATTCTTTACTTGTAAAAGTTACAACTTGGGCACTTACTTTTGAGCAAGCAGCTGCAAAAATGGAACGTAACTTAAAAGAATTCCGTATTCGTGGTATTAAAACAAATATTCCATTCCTAGAGAATGTAGTAAAACATAAAAACTTTTTATCAGGAGAATATGATACTTCGTTTATTGATGTGTCACCTGAACTATTCTTGTTCCCGAAACGTAAAGACCGCGGAACGAAAATGTTAAATTATATTGGTTCAGTAACAGTAAATGGCTTCCCAGGAGTAGGGAAAAAAGAGAAACCAATTTTTCCAGATGCTCGTATACCGAATGTATTACACTCAGAGCCAATCCAAAATGGCACGAAACAAATTTTGGATGAGCGTGGAGCGGACGGATTAGTAAAGTGGGTACAGGATCAAAAACGTGTACTTTTGACGGATACAACATTCCGTGATGCACATCAGTCATTACTTGCAACTCGTATTCGTACAAAAGATTTACATCAAATTGCAGAGCCAACAGCGAGAATGTTACCGAACCTATTCTCAGCGGAAATGTGGGGCGGTGCAACGTTTGATGTTGCGTATCGTTTCTTAAAAGAAGATCCATGGGAACGATTACTAGATCTTCGTGAAAAAATGCCGAACGTGTTATTCCAAATGTTACTTCGTTCTTCAAACGCAGTTGGATACAAAAACTATCCAGATAATTTAATCCAAAAATTTGTAGAATGTTCTGCTCAAGCTGGCATTGATGTATTCCGTATTTTTGATAGTTTAAACTGGGTAGAAGGCATGAGAGTTGCAATTGATGCTGTACGAGATACTGGTAAAATTGCAGAAGCAACAATGTGCTACACAGGAGATATTCATGATCCATTACGTAGTAAATATGATTTGAATTATTATAAAAACTTAGCAAAAGAGTTGGAAGCATCGGGAGCTCACATTTTAGGTATTAAAGATATGGCTGGCTTACTAAAACCAAACGCAGCATATGATTTAGTTTCAGCATTAAAAGAGACGGTATCAATTCCGATTCACCTGCATACGCACGATACGAGTGGAAATGGTATATTAACGTATACGAAGGCAATTGAAGCAGGTGTTGATATTGTCGATGTAGCGGTGAGTTCTATGGCTGGTCAAACGTCACAACCGAGTGCGAACACATTATTCTATGCACTAGGTGGAAATGAAAGACAACCAGATGTTAATATCGATTCTTTAGAAAAGCTATCTCATTATTGGGAAGATGTACGCAAATACTATGCACCGTTTGAAAGTGGTATGAATGCACCTCACACAGAGGTATATATGCATGAAATGCCAGGTGGACAGTATAGTAATCTTCAACAACAAGCGAAGGCGGTTGGTTTAGGAGATCGCTTTGATGAAGTGAAAGTAATGTACCGTCGTGTGAATGACATGTTTGGAGATATTGTAAAAGTAACACCGTCATCAAAAGTTGTTGGCGATATGGCATTATTTATGGTTCAAAACCACCTGACAGAACAAGATGTTTTAGAGCGTGGACATGCGTTGGACTTCCCGGGATCTGTTGTTGAAATGTTCTCTGGTGATTTAGGTCAACCGTACGGTGGTTTCCCGAAAGAATTGCAAAAGATTATTTTAAAAGGGAAAGAGCCGTTAACAGTAAGACCAGGTGAACTACTAGAGCCAGTAGATTTCGACGCGTTAAAAGAAGAATTATTCCATAAACTTGGACGCGAAGTAACAATTTTTGATGTAGTTGCATATGCATTATATCCAAAAGTATTTATGGACTATGAAAAAGTTGCTGAGCTTTATGGAAATGTATCTGTACTTGATACACCGACGTTCTTCTATGGTATGAGACTAGGTGAAGAAATTGATGTGGAGATTGAACAAGGTAAGACATTGATGGTTAAACTTGTATCAATTGGAGAACCACAGCCGGATGGAAATCGTGTCCTTTACTTGGAATTTAATGGTCAACCACGTGAAATTGTCGTGAAAGACGAGAATGTGAAAGCAACAGTTGCACAACGTGTGAAAGGAAACCGTGAAAATCCAAATCACATTAGTGCAACAATGCCAGGAACGGTAATTAAAGTAGTTGTAAAAGAAGGCGATGAAGTGAAAAAAGGCGATTCTATGGCAATTACAGAGGCAATGAAAATGGAAACGACAGTTCAAGCGCCGTTTAATGGTAAAGTGAAAAAAGTATATGTTAACGATGGTGATGCAATTCAAACGGGTGATTTACTTATTGAATTAGATCACTAAAATAAAGAAAAGAGCTGTGTAAATACAGCTCTTTTCTTTATTGCAAAAAATCCCTTGCCTAATTGGCAAGGGATTTTAGTTTTAAATTATTTTGTTTGTTTAGAAGTTGATCCGGCTTCTTTTGCATTCACTTTACTTCTTGTTCCTAACATAACTAAATAGCATAGTACGGCAAACAAGCAAGAAATGAATAGAGAATGTAACAATGCCATCGCTAAACTAGCGTTTGTAAATACAACTAAAACTCCTACTACAGCTTGAAGTGTAACAAGGATAAATGAAATGATCCATCCCCAATATACTACAGGTTGCTGCTTGTAATGGCGAATAGCGAGAATCATCGCGTATAGTATCCAAGCGAAAATTAACATCGCTGCAACTCTATGGCCCATTTGAACCCATTCATGTAGTTGAGTTGGCATAGGTCTGTTTTTGCTACATAAAGGAAAATCTGGACAAGCTAAGCTAGCTCGTTCGTGACGTACTAAAGCACCTGTGTAGACGACGATATAACTGTAAATTGTTACACCATAAATATGAAATTTCATTTTTTTGTCCATAATAAGTGAACGTGCATCAAATTTTTGGTCAATTTCAAAGATAAGACACGTTAATAAAATGACAGAAGCAAATGAAATTAAGGAAATACCGAAATGGATAGCAAGTACAGCTGGCATTTGTCCCCAAACAACTGCTGCTGCTCCCATTAATGCTTGTGCAACTAAAAATACGAAGGATAAAATTGCTAACGTTTTTGTTTCACGCACATGTTTATAATATTTCCAGGACAAAATACAAAGGAGAGTGACAAGAATTCCAGCTGATCCTGATGTTAATCGGTGGCTAAGTTCAATAATAGTTTCCATTGATAAATTAGATGGAACAAATTCACCGTTACAAAGTGGCCATGATTTACCACAACCTTGACCAGAACCTGTTTTTGTAACTAAAGCGCCTCCTAATAAAACTATTAATAAATCAAGGCTTGTAATGACTGCTAACCATTTAATAAAGCGTTGCAATCTCTTTCACCATCTTTCTGCTATGAAGTTATTGCGAAATATTTTCATTCCATTATGTATAGAATAAAACGCGCTAGTTCCTATGATATATAAAAAATAATAAAATAGCAAAGAAATGGAGGGGGAAGACAAGGGAGAGAAAATAGGTGTGAAAACAGGGTTCGTAAGGAAAAATTTAGGTGAAAAATAGGCTATTTTGAAAAGAAATGGGGAGAATACGTGTTAAATAGGAGAAAATAGTTTATTATAGAATGTAACATCATGTTATGATAAGGACAAGTCAGAATGAAGTTTTTTATATTCGACACAAAAAGTTCATGTTTTCTTCACAAAATGTTCGGGAAATATGATTTAATATATTGGAGTATGGGCGTAGATTAGTAGTAGAATGGGTTAACAATGTTTCTACTGTAATAATATTGCTATATAGAAGCGAATTATTTCATTTGAAATAGGCGCAAAAAGAAAGATGAAAGTTTTAAGAGGGGGTTAGAGTGATGAACCATGCAACAAGTGAGCTGCATGATGAGTCCGCTGTTACAAGTGTACCGGAAACAACTCGGTTACAAGATTTATCAGCACTCGTTAAAATGGGGATTGTAAACTCAAATACACTTACTGTATTTACAGGATTTTGGTTGGCGTTACACTTTAATGGATTAAGTGTGATGGACAATCTGGATAAGCTATTTTTTACAATCGTTGGTTCTGGATTAATTATGGCGGGGGTATGTTGTTTAAATAACTACATCGATAGAGACATCGATCCGTTAATGGAGAGAACAAAGACTCGTCCAACGGTTACTGGAAAGTATAAACCAGGATTTGCACTTACATTTGGACTAGTTATATTACTTCTTGGATTTGTATTCTTATTATTAACGACACCAATGGCAGTTTTAATGGGATTTATTGGTGCTTTCACATATGTTGTCCTATATACTTTATGGACAAAGAGAAAGTATACACTAAATACTGTTGTAGGTAGTATATCTGGAGCAGTTCCACCTTTAATTGGATGGGCAGCAATCGATCCATCTTTAGGTCATCCAATTGCTTGGATGTTATTTTTAATTATGTTTATTTGGCAAATCCCACATTTCCTTGCATTAGCGATGAAACGTGTTGATGAATATCGAAATGCAGGAATTCCAATGCTTCCTGTAGTTCATGGATTTGAAATTACGAAACGCCAAATTATGATTTGGACAGTATGTTTATTACCACTACCATTTTATATGAGTGGACTAGGGATAACATTTATGGTAATTGCAACACTGCTTAACATCGGATGGATCGCTTTAGGATTTTATGGCTTCCGTAAGAAAGATGACATAAAATGGTCCGTGCAAATGTTTGTTTATTCCCTAAATTATTTAACAATCTTATTTGTATCAATGATTGTAGTTACATTCTTCTAAGACAACGACATAATTGGATTTCTTTACGTTGAGATTTACTTTACTTAACTATAAAGTACAATCTAATTCACAAGGAAAGTGGGGGTTGTTTGTATGAAGAAACAGTGGCGACTGCTTTCGTTCGTTTCACTGCTGGCTTTACTGTTAGGGGGATGCGGTAAAGCCTTTCAATCTACTTTAATTCCGCAAGGAGAAGTAGCAAAAATGCAATATGATTTACTTCTACTGGCGAGTGCAATCATGGTAGGAGTAGTACTAGTAGTTACTATTATTTTCTTGTATGTAATTGTGCGTTTCCGACAAAAGAAAGGTCAGGAAGATTATATTCCAGAGCAAGTTGAAGGAAATCACAAGCTAGAAATTATATGGACAGTTATTCCGATTATTCTTTTACTAATCTTAGCTGTTCCAACGGTTACATATACATTCAAACTTGCTGATGTAAGTGCGATGGAGAAAAAGAATATTGATAAAGATACTATCGTTGTTGATGTAACAGCGAATCTTTATTGGTGGGAATTTTCTTACAAATCAGAAAAGATAGTAACTTCACAAGATTTAGTCATCCCCACAGGTAAGAAAGTGTATTTAAATTTGAAGGGTGCCGATATTAAACACTCATTTTGGGTTCCATCTTTAGCTGGGAAAATGGATACAAATACAGACAATGTGAACAAAATGTGGTTAAAGGCAGATAAATCGGGCACTTATAATGGTTTTTGTACAGAATTTTGCGGCCCATCACATTCTTTAATGCAATTTAAAGTGAAAGCTTTAGATGAAAGCGAGTACAAAAATTGGCTTGCTGATATGAAGAAGATTGATGGGAAGAAAGAAGTAGCTTCAACAAAGGCACAAGAGGGCCAAGAAATATTTAATAAAAGCTGTATTGGTTGTCACGCAGTTGGATCTAATGATAGTAGACCACCTTCCGCTCGTATCGCACCAAACTTAGCAAACTTTGCGGATCGCGATATGGTTGCCGGTATTGCCGAAAACAATGAAGAAAACTTAAAAAAATGGCTGAAAGATCCTGAAAATATGAAGCCAGGAAACAAAATGACTGGCAAATATGGCAACTTAACGGATGATCAAATTGATGCATTAAATGCATACTTACAAACGTTAAAAGTTGAAAAGTAAAGAGGGATTATTCGTGAAGGGGAGGTTGAAAACGTGAGTTCTGTAGCAAAAAAACAGGGGATGGGTGCTGTCATATGGGATTATTTAACGACAGTAGACCATAAAAAGATTGCCATTCTCTATTTAATTGCAGGTGGATTGTTTTTTGTAATAGGCGGAATAGAAGCTCTATTTATTCGCCTTCAATTAGCAATTCCTAACAACGCGTTTCTTGTTGGGGATGCTTATAATCAAGTATTGACGATGCACGGTACAACAATGATTTTCCTCGCAGCTATGCCACTCGTGTTTGCATTTATGAACGCCGCTGTACCACTTCAAATTGGTGCACGTGATGTAGCGTTCCCGTTTTTGAATTCACTCGGATTTTGGTTGTTTTTCTTTGGTGGAGTATTTTTAAATTTAAGTTGGTTTTTAGGTGGAGCACCTGATGCAGGATGGACATCTTATGCATCTTTAGCTTTAGCCTCTAAAGGTCATGGTGTTGATTTCTATGTACTCGGTTTGCAAATCTCAGGTATTGGTACATTAATTGGAGGTATTAACTTCCTTGTAACCATTATTAATATGCGTGCGCCAGGAATGACGTATATGCGTATGCCAATGTTTACATGGACGACATTTGTAACATCTTCGCTTATATTATTCGCTTTTCCACCGTTAACTGTAGGATTAGGACTTTTAATGTTAGATCGTTTATTTGGAACAAGTTTCTTTAATCCAGCATTGGGCGGGAATACAATTATATGGGAGCATTTATTCTGGATTTTCGGTCATCCAGAAGTATACATTCTTATACTCCCAGCTTTCGGAATATTCTCAGAAATCTTCGCGACATTTTCGAAAAAACGATTGTTTGGTTATTCATCGATGGTGTTTGCGACTGTATTAATTGGATTTTTAGGATTTATGGTATGGGCCCATCATATGTTTACTGTTGGACTTGGTCCAGTTGCTAATGCTATTTTCTCAGTTGCAACAATGGCGATTGCGGTTCCGACTGGTATCAAAATATTCAACTGGCTCTTTACAATGTGGGGCGGAAGTATTCGTTTTACGACACCAATGATGTGGGCAGTAGCTTTCATTCCATCATTCGTAATGGGTGGAGTTACAGGGGTTATGCTAGCATCTGCACCAGCTGATTATCAATTTCATGATAACTATTTCGTAGTAGCACATTTTCATTATGTAATCGTTGGCGGTGTTGTATTTGGTTTACTTGCAGGAGCTCATTATTATTGGCCACTGATGTTTAATAAAGTATTAAATGAAACATTAGGAAAGATAACGTTTTGGCTATTCTTTATTGGTTTCCATTTAACGTTCTTTATTCAGCATTTCCTTGGCTTGATTGGTATGCCACGCCGTTACTACACATATCTTGAAGGGCAAGGGTTGGAAATGGGGAATATGATTAGTTCTATTGGAGCGGTGTTTATGGCTCTTGGGACTATTGTTCTTCTATTCAATGTAATTAAAACGACAGTATCAAAAGAAAAAGCTGGTCGTGATCCGTGGGATGCACGTACATTAGAATGGACAATGCCAGCACCGACACCAGAATATAACTTTAAACAATTACCATTTGTTCGCGGATTAGATCCATTTTGGATTGAAAAACGTGAAGGTAATAAAGAGATGACAGCAGCGGAACCAGTTGGTGATATTCATATGCCAAATCCTTCGTTTTCACCATTTGTCATTTCTTTTGGATTGTTTATAGCGGCATTTGGTGCAATGTATATGCAGGGTGGAAAAGATAAGTTCTGGTTATTGGTAGCAATTATTGGTTTAATCATTACATTTGGCGCAATGTTCCTACGTTCAGTAATCGATGATCATGGATATCATATTCATAAAGAAGATTTAGATGATAAGGGGGGCAAGGCATAATGCATGTAGATGAAAAATTAACGAATGAAACATTTCCAGCAGAGCCTGAAAAAGCAACCCTTGAAGGGAAAAATAAGTTTGTCGGTTTTTGGTTATTTCTTGGAGGCGAAACAGTATTGTTCGCTTCCTTATTTGGCACATATTTAGCGTTAAAGAATTCTACAAATGGTGGACCAACATCTCAAGAGATGTTCCAAATGCCACTCGTTTTCATTATGACGATGCTTTTATTAACGAGTAGCTTAACGAGTGTATATGCGATGTATCACATGAAAAACTTTAACTTTAAGAAAATGCAACTTTGGTTACTAGTAACTGTATTGCTAGGTTTAGGGTTTTTAGGGTTTGAGATATATGAGTTTTATCATTATACACATGAATTTAAGCATACTATGAGAAGTAGTGCGTTTGGCTCTGCGTTTTATGCTCTTGTTGGTACACATGGACTCCACGTATTGTTTGGGTTATGTTGGATTTTAACATTAATCTTTAGAAATGCGAAGAGAGGTCTAAATTTATACAATGCACCAAAGTTTTATGTTGCATCGATTTATTGGCACTTTATTGACGTAGTTTGGGTGTTTATTTTCACTGTAGTATATTTAATGGGAATGGTGGGATAAACAATGGCGATAAAGCAAACGAATAATCCTAAAGTTGATCTTGTTTATCGGAAGAGAAAAAGTGCGGAGGAAATGAAGCATCAAGTTATTACGTTTGCATTAATGATTTTTTTAACATTAGTTGCATTTGTAGCAGTGGCGTATCCAAAAACTTTTAGTCCGACTTTCTCTGTTCCATTTATTTTACTATTAGCAGTGGTACAAGTAATTTTTCAATTGTATTATTTTATGCATATGAGTCATAAAGGACATGAAGCAGCAAGTTTCTTTCTATACTCTGGTCTGCTAATAGGGTTAATTACAATTTTAGCATTTATGACAATCGTCTGGATTTGAAAAGTGAAAAATAAGGGAGCTTGTGTTGTCACAGCTCCCTCTTCATATTATGGATAACCTTACGAAGGTAGGTGTGAAAATGAGTAACTTGTGGATATTTGGATTTCAGGCTTTATGGAGTCCAATCTTTTTAATATTTATGCTGTCGATTCTTATTGGGTACTTCTTAATTATTGGTCCATATAGAATGCGATTTGAAAATGCGACGAAGGTAAGTAAGAAGCAAATTTTTTATTTTACGACTGGTATTGTTCTTTTGTATTTTGTAAAGGGAGGGCCTATTGATTTAATTGGCCATATTATATTTAGTGCTCATATGTTTGAAATGGCAGTCATGTATATTGCAGTTCCACCGTTACTGTTGCTTGGTATACCGATTTGGTTATATCGTTACATTACTTCTTTTAAGTTCGTTCAAATTATATTAAAGGTATTTGCTAAACCACTTATTGCGTTGTTTGTATTTAACGGCCTGTTTTCTTTTTATCATTTACCAGTTGTTTTTGATACAGTAAAACAAAGTCAAATAGCTCATCCTATTTGTTTAGCTATATTGTTTTTTACAGCAATTATGATGTGGTGGCCGATGTTAAATCCATTACCAGAATATCAAACGTTAAGTGATATAAAGAAACTTGGTTATATGTTTGCTAACGGTATATTATTAACGCCTGCTTGTGCGTTAATCATTTTTGCGACAGCCCCGTTATTTGCAACGTATACGGATCCGGCTGCTTGGATGAAAGCGATGGAACTATGTGTACCAGCGGGCACTTTATCAGATTTAAATATAACGGGACCAGAATTTTTGCACTGGATGCCAGTTGTACAAGACCAGCAAACTGGTGGTATCATAATGAAAATTGTCCAGGAAATAGTGTACGGTACAATTATAGGCTATGTATTTTTTAGGTGGGCACGTAGAGAACGTGAAAAGGATAAGGAGCAGTTGCAACAATTGCCGCCGTATTTACAGACTAAGTGAAAAAGTGTATGGGATTCCATGCGCTTTTTCTTTTTAGTTTTAGCTCTTTTTAAGAAGGTTGAATTTTCTGACTTTTTATGTTAAGTTAGTGTAGGCGTGTACTAAAAGTGGATATAAAATTTACTACTAGCTTTCATGCGTAATAATTCCATATGTAGTGCAAGTTTTTTAGAGAGTTACAAATATATATTGTTATCTTTAATAAACACGAACTATTTTAAGGGGGAATTTTAATGGGTAGTAGTGGAAGTATGGTAAAGCCGATTAGTGGTTTTTTGACAGCACTAATTCAATATCCAGTACCAGTAGTAGAGTCACGTGCAGACATTGATAAACAAATTCAACAAATCATAAAAACAATTCATTCGACCAAATCAGGTTATCCTGGATTAGAATTAATAGTATTTCCTGAATATAGTACACAAGGGCTCAATACAAAAAAATGGACCACAGAAGAATTTTTATGTACAGTGCCTGGGCCAGAAACCGACTTATTTGCTGAGGCATGTAAAGAATCTAAAGTATATGGTGTTTTTTCGATAATGGAAAAAAATCCTGGTGGTGGAGAGCCATATAATACAGCAGTTATTATTGATCCACAAGGTGAAATGATTTTGAAGTATCGTAAGCTAAATCCTTGGGTACCAGTCGAGCCTTGGAAAGCTGGAGATTTAGGCTTACCTGTTTGTGTTGGACCTGGAGGAAGTAAATTAGCTGTTTGTATTTGTCATGATGGCATGTTCCCTGAAGTAGCTCGTGAAGCGGCCTATAAAGGTGCAAATGTCTTGATTCGTATTTCTGGATATAGCACACAAGTTAGTGAACAATGGATGCTAACCAATCGTTCAAATGCATGGCAGAATTTAATGTATACATTGTCGGTAAACTTAGCGGGTTATGATGGTGTATTTTATTACTTTGGTGAAGGACAAGTATGTAATTTTGATGGGACTACTTTAGTACAGGGGCATCGAAATCCTTGGGAGATTGTTACTGCTGAAGTATATCCAGAACTAGCAGATCAGGCTAGATTAGGATGGGGATTAGAAAATAATATATATAATCTAGGTTCAAGAGGATATGTAGCAACTCCTGGTGGGGTGAAAGAAAATCCATATACGTTTGTAAAAGATTTAGCTGAAGGTAAATATAAGGTTCCTTGGGAAGATGAGATTAAAGTAAAAGATGGATCTATTTATGGATATCCAGTAAAAAAAACGATTCATTCTTAGGGAAGGGAAATAAAACAAGCGCATCATATTGATGCGCTTGTTTTTGTTAATCAATAATTTGAAATTCTTTTAACTCTTTTTCGACATTTTGTAGGAGTTGTTCGCTTTTTTGAAGTACGTTCGTTGGGAAAGTCTCATCATCACCATATTCAACGCCGTGAGGATAATAATGTTTTCCTAATAAGGGGGGGAGTAGTTTTACTTCAGCGTGTCTACTGCCGATGTCACCTTCAACAGCAACTCCTTGCACTCGTAAATAATAAATATCCTTTAATATTTCAAATTTATAATCGTATGTAACCCGTTCATAATCCCACTGTCCAGCAAGTACGAAGTGGTTGTTTTCCATGATTTCAGTTAAAAGAGTTAATTCAACGACGGCTCCATTAAATTTCGTATTTGTAAATTGCATATAATACCTCCTTTTTTAATGTTACACCATTATTTTTATAATAGTATGAATAATAAGAAAGTGCAATTCATATTGAGAGAAAAGGGATAATCCAGACTTTTTTCACGAAAATATGATATAGTGAAAAGAGTACGGTACACACAAAAAGAAAGAAAAGGATTTGTGTATATCTCAATTTTATGTTTTGTTCAGGAGGTATATCGTTTGAAGAAATTATTGCGTATCGTAATGATTACATTTTTAATTTTAGCTGTTGATTTATACGGAAAATTACTCGTTTCACAATATATATTAACCCCATCTCAATCAAAGCAAGAAAATAAAATTGTGAAAAAGAAAAAGCAAATTAAGGAAGACTCCTCAGACACTGTTTTAAATATGATTGGTGAAGACTCTGAAAATTTATTGGCGAAGTGGGGAGAACCCTCTCGAATAGAGCCGTCTGCATACGGATATGAATGGTGGGTATACAATCAGGATTTAACTCAGTATGCTCAATTTGGAGTTTCTGAACGTAAAGTTGTAACGGCGTATGCTGCTGGTGAACAAGTTAAGGTTCCACCTTATTATATAAATGAAAAATATGAAGAAGTATATAAAAAAAGTCCGCCTTCGCATGAAATTGCGTTAAAAAGAGGGAAAAATAGTTATCAATTTGAACTATCTGATACCGAAGTCATGGAACAACCGTTAATACCTGTAGAAGATGGATGGGCGCAATTGTATTTTGATCAATTTACACATGAGCTTGTGGGTGTTCGTTATATGGATGATGAAACATTATTACGCCAAAGACCGTATCAGCTCGTTTATTCAGGTGAATTAATAGCAGAACAACCATTGACTCCAGAAAAAATAAAACAAGTAGAAAATGGGAATATGCAACAAATTTTTGATTTAACAAATATCATTCGAAGTCGTCATAAATTATCATTATTAACATGGGATCAGGAAACAGCAGATGTTGCTGTTGGTCACAGTAAAGATATGAAAGACAATAATTATTTTTCTCATGACTCACCTACATTAGGTACGCTAGGAGATCGTTTGCAACGCGGGAAAGTAGGATTTCAACTTGCTGGTGAGAACATAGCGGCGCAACATAGTGATGGAATTGCGGCAGTGCAAGGTTGGTTAAATAGTGAGGGGCATAGAAAGAATTTATTAAATGAACAATTTACAGGATTAGGTGTTGGTGTATACGATAAATTTTATACACAAAACTTTATTCGAAAATAAAGCGAAACTGTAAGCGGTGGGGTGTTACATCACCTAATTAGTTACTTCGTATTCACTGAATTGTAGGTGGGAATCTGACCGTATGCAAATAGCAGAAAAAAAGGTGCATGAATCGTCTGAAAATAGGCGAACCATGTGCCTTTTTTTTCTTACTATATAGTAGATATACATGGAGAGGTGAGGATTATGCCAACAACAAAAGGGCCGTTACATCCATCGGTTCAACAGTTTAAAGAATTTGTAAACCATCACCCTAAAATGGTTCATGAGGTTAGAAATGGTCACAAAACTTGGCAACAATTTTATGAAGAATGGTACTTACTTGGTGAAGAAGATCCAATATGGGCAACTTATAGACCGGATGGAGCGCCTGCGTTTTCTTCGGTAAAAGAAAATAAAAAAGAAAAAGATAATCGAACTGAAGAGGAAAAAACTGCTGATGTGATGGGGCAAATGCTTTCTTTTTTTAAAAAGTTGGACGTGGAACAAATGCAGAACCATTTAGCCAATGTGACGAGTGCTATTGGGAGCGTGCAACAAGTTATTCAGCAATTTCAAGGTAACCGTACGCAGCAAGAACAAAGTACTTCAGAAAATAACCCGTTTTTCTTTCAAAAGGATTAGGGGGAAAGATGATGAGAGCAGAAATTATGGAGTTTATAAAGGCTGATGAGGATTTATCTCGCTATATTAGAGAGCAACCGTACTGGTATAGAAAATTAACACGAAATCCTGAAGAAAAAGAGGCTTTTGAGTTAGCGGCGATGCAACATTTCAAAAAAACAATACCAGATAAAGTGGAAAAATTTCAAAATCAATTGGCTGTTGCTTCGATCATGATTGATATGTTTCAGTATATGAAGCAACAAAATGCAACCTAATTGCAAGTGAAAAATATGTCCGTCATGCAGAACTTTTGTTACAATAGAGATTGATTATTTAAAAAGGAGTTGCAGCATGACGGAAATTTGTTTAGTACGACATGGACAAACTGATTGGAATTTTCAAGAAATTATTCAGGGGCGAGAAGATATTCCGCTTAATGAAGTTGGTAAGAAGCAAGCGAGTCAAAGTGCAGCTGCTTTACAAGAAGAAACGTGGGATATCATTATAAGTAGCCCGTTAATTAGAGCGCAAGAAACGGCTAATGAAATCGCAAAGGCGGCTGGATTACAATCGATTTTATTAGATGATCGATTTGTTGAACGGAATTTTGGAGAAGCTTCAGGGAAGCCAGTTGCGACTGTTAGAGAGTTGATTGCTGAGGGTAAAGTAGAAGGTATGGAGCAAGATGAAGAGATTGTAGCTCGTTGCTTTGCTGCTTTAGAAGATGTTGCAACAACTCATTTTGGCAAACGTATTATTATTGTTGCTCACTCACACGCGATAAAAGCAATTTTACATGCCATTGAACCAGATGAAATTACATTTAAGACACCATTAAAAAATGCGTGTATTAGTTATGTGAAACAAAATAGTGGGAAATGGGATGTTCTTAAATATAATATAGCGGAACATATTAATGTATAAGTGTGTACGGATATAGTGTGAAAATAGTTTCATTATATCTTTCTTTTGAGTAAGTCACTTCAATTAGTAGTTCTAATCTAAATGTGGTATGATGGATACTCGGAGGTGTCTCTCATGATTGTAGCGACGCTAGAAAGCGTATTAATATTAGATAAGGCAGAGCAGCTTGCAAAAGCGATTATCTGTTCAGATATAGCAGAAGATTATCGTAAGTATTATAGAGAATTACATGAAGATATAGAACTTCAGACGTTAATTCAGCAATTTACAGCGATGAAAGAACGGTATGAGGAAGTACAGCGTTTTGGAAAATACCATCCTGACTACACTACCGTATCAATGAAAATGAGAGAATTAAAGCGTTCTGTGGACTTACATGATAAGGTTGCAGCTTTTAAAAGAGCAGAAACTGCTTTGCAGAAGTTATTAGATGAAGTTAGTGTAGCAATCGGTTCGGAAGTGTCTTCTTCCATTAAAGTACCAACAGGAAATCCATTCTTTGATGCTGGTGGCTGTGGTGGAGGTTGTGGTACTGGCGGAGGTTGTGGTTGTAAAAAAACGGGGTGATGTACCCCGTTTTTTAGAAGTTGGAAGAAAACGTATACAGAGTTTGTCCTGTAATGTTATAAATTTCTGATTGGTTTTCATAGAATATAAAATATATGTTTTTAAAAGGAGAAGATGGAGAAGATTATGTTCGGGCAACGACAAAGTATGATTGTTTATTTACATTCATTGAAACATGCCAAGATTTTAAGGAAATATGGTAACATACATTACATATCAAAACGATTAAAATATGCTGTAGTATATTGTGACATGGAACAAATTGAGCATATGATGCATAAGTTGAACAAACTTCCTTTTGTGAAAAAGATAGAACAGTCGTATCGCCCGTATTTAAAAACGGAATTTGAAAATTCCCGTCCTGATCGAGCAAAAGAATACGATTATAGCTAATAGAAAAAATCCCCTGCTAAGTTTAGCGGGGGATTTTTTAATTGAAATAAAGTGTTATTTCATCGGAGGAATGAAATTGTTCATTCGTAAAATGCCAATTAAATGATTAAAAAATAGTTCTTTTTCTGGGAAAGTTGTAGATGGCTTTACAGTAAAAGTAGCCACTTTTTTTCCGAGTTGCTCTGCCGTTTCTTCAAATAAAATGACACGTTTACTTTTTTTATTTTCAAATACAGGAATGCCTTCACGACATATGTATAATGGTTGGAAATCACCAGTAGTAGTTGGTTTTAATATTACAACAAGCGAACACACTTTTTTATCGTTTTTTATCGTTTCAAATTGTAACATATGTGCTATACGTTCTTGATTTGTTTTGGCAATTTCAAGTAATTCATATAAATCAGAGTAGCCTTCTCCGAGTTCTATAAAGCGTTGAATCATATTTTTTCCTCCTCTTTCTTTTACTGTACCATTTCACTTTTTAAATGAAAAGCACACAAAGAAAAAAACCCTGCATAGCAGGGCCCTTCTTATACTAGCATGTACTAGTAAGAAGGAAAAGGGAGAGGAGAAACCGGAGGAAGAACTTATGGGGAAACGTAAGTCTTCTCCGCGGTTGGCAACAACATCGAAGGTGATGTTGTTATAATTATTTATGTCCAATCTAAATGAAGATATACATAATGAAATTAAATTTTATGTTGGGCTTTTTATTTTTCTTTTTTTTATTTTGTGATAGGATAAAAAAGATAAAGTGGAACTAATATACATATTGGATTCATATTAGTGAATGATGAGATGAATACATAAAAATAATGAGCGGTTATTTGATGGTGAGTTTTCCGATATTTAGGTGAATGTAATTTGTTAACGGTTACCGAAGTGGGAATGGCTTTGTATAATCGCTCGATAGATTGAAATAAAGGTAGTGACAACAGATGAGAGTAGTTTCAGGAAAATGTAAAGGACACCCACTTAAAGCGGTTCCTGGTAATACAACACGTCCAACGACAGATAAAGTAAAAGAATCTATTTTTAATATGATAGGTCCTTATTTTGATGGTGGTATTGCCCTTGATTTATTTGGTGGTAGTGGTGGTCTTGGAATTGAGGCTTTGAGCAGAGGGATCGATAAAGCGATTTTTGTTGATAGGGATAGTAAAGCGATAAAAGTAATTCATCAAAATTTAGAAAGTTGTAGAATACAGGAACAAGCTGAAGTATATCGAAATGATGCGGAACGTGCAGTAAAGGCGCTAATAAAACGTGAAATGTCATTCGATCTTATATTAATAGATCCTCCATATAAAGAGCAAAAAATTGTATCTTTAATTAGTGTAATGGATCAACATGGATTGCTGCATAGTGATGGATTAATTATGGCAGAGCATGGTAATGATGTGGTTTTACCTAATTCAATAGGCAGGCTTGTGAAAGTACGAGCTGAGAATTATGGGATTACTGCAATATCGATTTATAAGTATGAAGGTGAGGGGACAGAATGACAAGTATAGCTATTTCTTCAGGAAGTTTTGATCCAATTACCCTTGGGCATCTGGATATTATTAAAAGGGGAGCAAAAGTATTTGATGAGGTGTACGTAGTCGTTTTAAACAATTCATCAAAAAAACCATTCTTTTCAGTTGAAGAGCGATTAGAACTAATTCGAGAAGCGACAAAGGATATCCCGAATGTAAAAGTAGATTCGCATAGTGGGCTGTTAGTAGAGTATGCAAAAATGCGTAATGCAAATGCAATATTACGTGGTTTACGAGCAGTTTCTGATTTTGAATATGAGATGCAAATTACTTCTATGAATCGAAAATTAGATGAAAATATTGAAACATTTTTTATTATGACAAACAACCAATATTCATTTTTAAGCTCGAGTATTGTGAAAGAAGTTGCGAGGTATGGAGGAAGTGTAGTAGATCTTGTACCTCCTATTGTGGAGCGTGCTTTAAAAGAAAAGTTTCAAACCCCGTTAAAGTGAACGGGGTTTTTCTTTATACGTGCGCAAAAATAATAAAATAACATATAAGTATAGACAAAATAATGTGAAAATTGGTCCGTAATGTATAAAAGATGTCCAAATTTCATGTAGTATAGAAGGATGCTTGGATAAAAATACAGGAATATCTTTTGGTATAGGTGAGAAAGAACTCACTTTCTCATAAAATGGTGTCCAAAATACAAATGTAAAAATAGGGGCAAGAATACTTTGAATAATTCGTGCGAAAAAATAGGGTTTAAATCGGATATCTGTTTCAGCTAATATGCTAGCAACTTGTGCCTGAATAGAAAGACCGCTAAATGCTAAAATGAAGCTTGTTACCATAGCTTGTTGTAAGAGCGGTGTTTCATTTATTTGACTAATCATTTGGCTTCCGAGTGTCATTTCGAAAATACCTGATAATATAGGTATACTAAAATCCGTACTTAGTTGGAAGAATGATAAAATATGTTGCATAATAAAAGAAAGAGCTGCTGTAATGTGGAATACAGTAATCATTTTATTTAACACAGAGAATAAAATAATAAATCCGCCAATCATAAGTAATGTTTGAATAGAAGAAACGATAGCATCCCCGAGTAATTTACCGATTGGCCTTTTTTCTTGTAAGCGCGTCTCGTGAAGAATTAAAAAAGGGTTTTGAAAGCGGCGTTTTTTTGTAGTGTGTGTATTATTTTTGTAAGCGGTATTATGTCCGTAAAAACGCATAATTAATCCGACGGCAAAGTTACTGAAATAATGGGCAGCCGCTAATATAATTCCTAATTTCGGATTATTAAAAAAACCGATAGACACAGCACCGAAAATAAAAAGTGGATTAGAAGAATTTGTGAAAGAAACGAGGCGCTCCGCTTCAATCTGAGTTAAAAGATTGCTTTTTCGTAGTCTAGCGCTTAATTTGGCGCCTGCAGGGAAACCAGAAGCCATTCCCATGGCCCAAACAAATCCACCTATCCCTGGAACGCGAAAAAGTGGGCGCATGAGTGGTTCTAATATAACGCCAATAAATTTTACAACACCGATACTAATTAGAAGTTCTGCAATGATGAAAAACGGTAGTAGTGAAGGGAATACAACTTCCCACCATATATTTAACCCGCGAATAGAAGCTTGCAAAGCGGCTTGGGGGTGGAGTACAAGAGAAAAGGTTAAAAATAGCGTTGATATGGTAAGGAAAGCGGTTTTCCATTTTTCATACATGTAAGTAAATCCCCCTTTGTCCCAAAAAACGTTCATTTCAGTATACGTGGATACGTAGTGAATTTAGACCATAAGTATGAAAAAGGAATGAAAAAAATTAAAGGGTGAGAAAAATGAAAGAACCAAAGATTGGTTTAGCGCTTGGGTCTGGAGGAGCGAAAGGGTTTGCTCATATTGGTGTAATAAAGGTTTTAAGGGAAGCGGGTATCCCTATTCATATGATTGCAGGAAGTAGTATGGGGGCGCTAATAGGTACGTTTTATGCGGCAAGTAGTAACGTTGAAAGATTGTATAAATTGGCATCTGTTTTTAAGCGGAAGTATTATTTAGATTTCACGGTACCAAAAATGGGATTTATTGCTGGAAAACGTGTCAAAGATATGATTAAAATGTTTACATATAATAAAAATTTAGAAGAGTTAGATATCCCGACGGCTGTTGTGGCTACTGACATACTGAAGGGGGAAAAAGTGGTTTTTACAAGTGGGCCAGTTGCAGATGCGGTGAGGGCTAGCATATCTGTTCCTGGAGTGTTTGTACCAGAAAAAATAGATGGACGATTATTAGTGGATGGTGGAGTTATTGATCGCATCCCAGTATCGGTTGTGAAAGAGTTAGGGGCCGATATTGTTATCGCTGTTGATGTATCTCCAATTAAGGTGAATGGAGATGTTACGTCCATTTATGACGTAATCATGCAAAGTATTGAAATTATGCAGCATGAGCTTGTAATGAATCGGCAAATTGCATCGGATTTAATGATGCGACCAGCTGTAGAGCAATTTAGTTCACGTGCTTTTACGAACATTGAAGACATTATTCGAGTTGGAGAAGTAGAAGCGGAAAAACATGTTTCAAATATTTATTTATTAATTGAGCAGTGGAAGGAGAAACATAATGTTTAAGCGTTTTCGGTTTATATATGCAATCTTAATAGGGGTTATATTGGCGATGTTACTTGTTTACGTACGTTTACCGTATTATGTAACAAAACCAGGAATGGCTGCCAAATTAGAGCCTTACGTTCAAGTTGAGGGTGGAACGAAAGAATCTGGTGATTTTATGCTTGTTACGGTTTCAATGGGGCCAGCAAATGTGGTGAATTTAATAGCGGCACAGTTTAATAAATATACACATATTTCGAAAGCGGAAGAAATATTGCAAAAAGGTGAGAGTGATGAAGAATATCAATTTCGCCAAAATTATGCGATGAAAGATTCACAAAATGCCGCAATTTATAATGCATATAAACGTGCAAATCGCTCTGTTTCTTTTGAAAATAAAGGTGTATTAGTTGCTGGTGTGGCAAAAGGAATGCCGTCAGAAGGAAAGCTTAAGCTTGGTGATGTTATTATAGCTGTTGACGGAAAAACATTTGAAAAGACGGAGCAATTTATTGAATATATGACTGGGAAAAAAGAAAGCGATGCTGTAAGTATTGAGTACATGAGAAATGGAAAACAATTGAAAGAAAATTTAAATGTAAAGACGATTCCTAATGGAAATGGACGTGTCGGTATAGGTGTTTCTATCGTTACGGAAAGAGAATTAGTGGTCGATCCGAAAGTGAAAATTAATTCTCATGAAATTGGTGGACCATCCGCAGGTTTAATGTTTACATTAGAAATATATAATCAACTTGTGGAAGAAGACTTAACAAAAGGACATGAGATAGCTGGAACAGGTACAATTAATGAAAAAGGAGAAGTGGGCCCAATTGGTGGTATAAATCAAAAAGTGGTGGCTGCTAGCGATGCCGGGGCTGAAGTGTTCTTTGCGCCAAATGAAAAAGGTGCGGAGAAATCGAACTATAAAGATGCACTTGAGACTGCAAAGGATATTAAAACAAAAATGAAAATTATACCAGTGGATACGCTGGATGATGCGTTAACATATTTAGAAAAGATGGATAAGGAAAAAACCTCTCTGAAATAGAGAGGTTTTTTTATAGGAATTTTGTAGTTGTTTCATCATAGCGAATAGGATGGTGTGTTATATCCTGTTTTAATAGTTGCGTGCGTAACGGTTCGTGCATGATGGAGAAATATACAGAGTTTGCTTTTTTCTCTATATCTAAAGCGGCATGGTCAAATGTTTTTGTATGAGTAAGGATTGGAAGTTCGATTTTTTTCTTGTTTTTTGAAAGATAAGTTTGTCCTTTTTGTGACATGCCTAACAGGCGGATATATGGTGCGTGTTGTTCTATATTTGCGCTACGTATTTCCTCTTTTGTTGTGTTTGTTAAAATGTGTGTACAAGCTCTTTGTAATCTAGTCCATGTATAACGTTTTGTTTTTAATGCTTCCATGAATGAATAGAAGGAGGAACTGTTTTGTATTTTTGATAAAATACGATGCTCTAAACCTTCTTCTATTTCATATATATGTCGTAAGTCCCCTGGAGACATCGTCATGAGTTTATATTTAAAAAATGAAAAGTATTGTTCCCAATTATGTAATATCCCGTAGTTTTGTTTGTAATTTGCTAAAAGCGAAGTGGTTGCCTGTGGGAGAAAAGGTTCAATTGTTGTAAATGATCCTTCTTCGCTAAAGAGTTGTTTTCGGATGCTTGTCGCGCTTGCAATATATTGGTCATTAAATGTTTCATCATGATAATGAGAGGCAAATCTTTGTATAGTTTGAGCTTGTATAGAACTATTCTGTGACAGAATTGCTTTCATATATTGGAAGCCTAAAATATTATTTGGTTGTGACATATCAATGTTGTTTTCGGATGTTAAAATGTGTGAGAAAGCATCTGATGTTGCTTTTGCATAACTATTACCAGCGTCCATGAATTGTTTTACAAGGCAGTTAAAAGTCTCTTCTTCGTTTTTTTGTACGGAGATGGTATTATAAAAGTTTTTGATTTGTCCATCCTCACTACCGAAACAAATTTCAGAAACACGTAGGGCATTTAAAATGGAAATAGCACCATTTGCGAAGGTTTCAGCCTTTTGTGTTGCAAAGACGTATGGAAGCTCTACAACAAGGTCTACGCCGTTTGCTAAGGCCATTTTAGTGCGATACCATTTGGAAATGAGTGCGGGCTCACCACGCTGTAAAAAAGGACCACTCATAACGGCAATTATTATATCGGATTGTGTTAACTTTTTTGTCTGTTGCACATGATAAAGATGACCGTTATGAAAAGGGTTATATTCAACAACAATACCACCAGCTTTTATGGTAATCTCTCCTTTCGATGTAGCATCTTTTTGAAAAACGTGATACTCTATATATTATTTACTATGATGACTTCATTATAGTGTAAAGAAAAAACATTGACAAATATAAAATGGCTAGCTATAATTTTGTTTGTTGCCTTGAGGTGATATGATATGAAATGGTCCATCCATCAATTGAATAAATTGAGAAATAAAGGATTGACATTGGATGAGATGGTAGATGTAAGTGAGCTAAAAGAGGTCGAGAAAGATATTCGTGAAATTAATCCTGTGCATGTAATGGGAAGAGTTGATTTTGGCTCCGGTAAGTTTACGTTTCATCTACATATAACTGGAAGCATGGTTTTACCATGTTCTCGCTCTTTAGTAGATGTGACATTACCATTTGACATTAAAACAACTGAGGTGTTCCAAACTTCACAAGAAGAATTTGAAACTGAAGCTGAAATTCATTCTTTAGAAGGAGAAGTACTTGACTTACTGCCCGTAATCAAGGAAAATATACTTTTGGAGATTCCAATGCAAATTTTCAGTGATGATGTTTCTGGTGGAGCACCGACGCAAGGTCAAGACTGGCAAGTGATTTCGGAAGAAGACAAAGAAAAGACTGTTGATCCAAGA
Organism: Bacillus cereus group sp. BfR-BA-01355; assembly: GCF_022663675.1. Lineage (NCBI taxonomy): Bacteria > Bacillati > Bacillota > Bacilli > Caryophanales > Bacillaceae > Bacillus > Bacillus cereus group sp. BfR-BA-01355. Next base: position 24,753 of record NZ_JAKUFY010000026.1, on the reverse strand, counting down.
TTGGCAGGACTTGCAAAGTTTTTTGACAAATAATCGGAAGACTGGTTCAGGCCTTCATATGAAAATAACTATTTCTTTTAAGGAGGTGGGAAGAATGGCTGTACCTTTTAGAAGAACTTCTAAAACAGTAAAAAGAAAGCGTCGTACGCATTTCAAATTATCAGTACCTGGTATGGTAGAGTGCCCAAGCTGTGGTGAAGCGAAATTAGCTCACCGTGTATGTAAAGCATGCGGTACTTACAAAGGTAAAGAAGTAATCAGCAAGTAATTGCGGGAAAATAAACGCAGAAGATATCTTCTGCGTTTATTTTTTTTGTCTTAATCTTTAGTTGTTGTATTCTATCTTTTCTAGTAACTGCATATGCTTAATAAAAAATGCATAGGGAGGACTAGAGAGATGGCGACAACAAGACAAGATGCTTGGACTGATGATGAAGATTTGCTTCTGGCAGAAGTAGTACTCCGGCATATTCGAGAAGGTGGGACACAACTTTCTGCCTTTAAGGAAGTGGGAAAAAATTTATCACGTACACCAGCAGCATGTGGATTTAGATGGAATTCTTACGTAAGAAAGCAATATAAAGAACGTATTGAGGAAGCAAAGCAACTTCGTAAAGTAGAAAATTATGAAGTGAAAGAGACGAAGGTGTTAGAACCTACGTCAATTACGTTGAATGATGTTATTGACTTCTTGCAAAATTATAAAGATGAAAACTCTTTAACGGTGTTGCAACAACAAGTTGAATCATTACAAACAGAAAGAGAGCGTCTTCTGGAGCGATTATCAGTATATGAGGAAGAGTATAGAACATTACTTGATTATATCGATCAAAAAAGAAGTGTAATGGTAGTGGAAAGAAACAACGCTCGCTCGAATGAAAAGTTAGAGAAGCTTAAGAAATAAAAAACAGCTGTTATACAGCTGTTTTTTTTATTTATTTATTAAGCCGATTCTTCGTTTGTAACCGCATTCAAATTTGTTTCTGGATGCCAAATATAAAAATCTCCATCAGTTACTGATACGGGGTTGAAACTTAATTTATCCCAAAAACCAGATGAATGAATACGCGCTATCGTTTTAATAGGAAATTGCATTTGTTTCGCATGATTTACAAGTATTTGCCCGAATCCTTGTTTTTGAAAAGTTGGTAATACTTCAAGTTTATAAAGTTCTAGGTAAGGACCTGTAATTTCGAATGGTTCTCCGCCGTTTCTTTTCATATATAGACTCATACGTGCAATTAGTGATCCGCCATAATAAATACCGTAAAATGGAGATTCACTGTCGTTTTCAATAATGTTTGCTTGCAATTCTTCCAGCATAGATAGTTCTTGGGCTCCGCACCCTTTAAATTTTTTAAATTCATCTAACGTTTTATAATTGATGAGCAAGCGCTCAACTTTTGGGAATCCCATTACATCACATCCTTTTCTTATCTCGTTGAATGCAGAAAAGTAAAAATATTTACAATAATAGTATAACTCATTTTTTTATTTTTATGAAGAAGATAGTATATTTCTTTTATTATTTTTTTGAGGATTTGCTAAACTAAGAGTATAAGTGTATTAATAGGCAGTATATACGTAGTGAAAAATGAGAGTGTATTTGTTTGGCAGAGGACAACGAAATTATAGGGCGTGCTCATGTACTTTAAAAAGATATAAAAAAAGGGGGGCGGCAAGGGCGCTTAATGTGAATCCCTTGTGTGAAAATGAAAATTGGAATTGTCGGACCAGGTGCTATTGGTCTATTGTATACATTTTATTTACAAAAAAGTAACCAAAATGTTACGTTGTTTACAAGAACAGCTAAGCAGGCTGAAGAGTTAAATGAAACAGGTGTAACTTGTATTAGAGATAGAACATGTGAAACAGTATATCCATCTGTTTTACCGATAGAAAGTATGGTAGCGCAAAATTTAGATTATATATTTATTGCTGTGAAGCAATATCATATAGATGACATACTACCGTTTGTGGAAGGGGCAGCATCATTAATCTTTTTGCAAAACGGAATGTCACATCTTCAAAAGATGCTGAACATAGGGTGTGAAAATATAGCTGTTGGTATTGTAGAACATGGTGCGAAAAAAGAGGGAGGGCATATCGTTCATCATACTGGAGTTGGGGTAACGAAATTTGGAGTGGTTTGTGGTCAATCTATACATTTCGAAAGTGTATTCCATTCTTTTCCCGTTTCTTATTTTCCAGTTCAAATAGAAACGGATTGGAAAGAGATTATGCATAAAAAATTAGTGGTAAATGTATGTATCAATCCGTTGACGGCGTTATTGGGAGTTAAGAATGGTGAATTAATCAAGAATCGTTTTTTTTATCAAATGATGGAGCAAGTGTTTCAGGAGGTCGCCTTTCTTATTAGAGGAGAAAAAGAGATGGTATGGCAAATGGTACGCAATGTGTGTGAAGGAACGTCTCGTAATACATCCTCTATGCTAGCCGATGTAAGAGCGAATAGACAGACGGAAATTAATGCGATTGTTGGATATGTATTAGAAGAGGCTAAGAAACAGCAACGACCAGTTCCGACACTTCAATTTTTGTTCGATGCAATAAAAGGGTTAGAAACAAGAGTATAAGTGTTATTCTTTGCTTTTACGTGAAACATTGACTACAATGTGGATTGGTGAGAGAACTGGATACGAAAGGAAGAATTATATGGAGATAAAAGAAATCTCTGTTCCGCAACAAGGTGTTGTAGCGGACTATATGAACGGTAAAAAAGAGATACAGTCATGTTTTGATTATATGTTAACAGAAGATGCTTTTAAACAGCGTTTACATGATTTGCGTGAAAGGGAGTTTTTCCGCCAAGATGTAGTAGCGCATTTATTAGAATATAATACAAAATTACAAGCGGGAGAATCTACACTTCAAAATGTAAAAGCGCTTGGAGATGAAAATACATATGTTGTAATAGCTGGACAACAAGCGGGGTTATTAACTGGACCGCTTTATACAATTCATAAAGTTATTTCAATTTTAAAGCTTGCAAAGGAAAAAGAAGAAAGTTTAGGGGTGAAAGTTGTCCCTGTCTTCTGGATTGCGGGTGAAGACCATGATATGGATGAGATTAACCATACTTTTTTAGCGAAAAATAAAAAGATGAAAAAAACTATTTTTTATGATCGTAATCCGAAAAAGGCGAGTGCTTCTGAGTCTGAACTTTCTGTTGAAGATTGTAGAAATTGGATTGAAGAGATTTTTAAAACATATCCAGAAACAAATTTTACAAAGGATGTATTAAAATTTGTTGATGATGCTTTGGAAAAATCGAATACGTATGTAGATTTCTTTGCTCATCTTATTACGAAAATCTTTGCTAATTCTGGTTTAATCCTTGTTGATTCACATCATCCTGAATTAAGAAAGTTAGAAATTCCATTTTTTAAGCGAATTATAAGTAAGTATAAAGAGGTACAAGAGGGCCTTCGTAATCAGCAGGAAGTAATTAAAGAACTAGGATACAAACCGATTATTGAAACGAAGTCTCATGCAGTGCATATATTTATGGAAATAGATAATGAACGAGTATTGCTTGAAGAGCATCAAGGTAAGTTTGTTGGAAAGGATGGGGCGCATTCATTTTCATACGAAGAGTTGATTGAAGAGATGGAGAGAAATCCGGCACGTTTTAGTAATAATGTTGTAACACGTCCTCTTATGCAAGAGTATGTATTTCCTACGCTCGCATTTATTGGAGGTCCAGGGGAATTAGCTTATTGGAGTGAATTACAACAAGTATTCCATACTGTCGGTTTTCAAATGCCACCTGTCGTTCCTCGTCTTACAATTACTTATGTGGAGAGATATATAGCGACAGATTTATTCGATCTGCAATTGAGAGAAAGTGATCCGTTTTTAAATGATGTCGATAAACTGCGTGAAAACTGGTTGTCTAATCAAATAGAGGAACCGATTGATGATCATTTTGAAAAGGCGAAAAAAGAAATTGCCGATATTCATACATCTTTACAGCAATTTGTAAAGAAAATAGAGCCGGGGTTAGGTGCGTTTGCAGGGAAAAACGAATTGAAAATTAATGAACAAATTGAACTGCTGGAAAGAATGTTGAAAAGAAATGTTGAGAAAAAGTATGAGGTTCAGCTAAATAAATTTCGCCGTATACAATTCGCACTTCGTCCATTAGGTGCGCCGCAAGAACGTGTGTGGAATGTATGTTATTATTTAAATCAGTTTGGTTTGGATTTCGTTGATCGTGTAATGGAAAACCCTTTTTCTTGGGACGGAAAACATCATGTTATAAAACTATAAAATCTTGCTCCTTGGAGCAGGATTTTATTTTTATTCCGTTGAATTTACTGTGAAGTGATTTTTTTCTGAATTATCAATCAAAAAAATAGATGTGATAATTGTGTTGGATACTTAAATATATGACAAAATAGCACAAAATGTAAACGTATTATTCGCTTTTTCGACAGTTTTTTATTTAAATTCCCGCAAAAGATGATAAAATTTAGTATATAATAAAAGAAAATAGCGATTTGTATAGTATGTTGCCTTTATTGGTAAGTTAAATGAGTCGTTCTTTCGTATTATTTCATTCTCTAAGCGTGAAAGATGTGTTTAGAGGAAGGGATACATTCAACATAATTAATTGGAAAAAGAGTAGGTGCAACAATGTTTAAACACGTAACAGTGCTTTTAAAGGAAACAGTAGACGGCTTAGATATAAAGCCAGATGGTACATATGTAGATTGTACACTGGGGGGAGGAGGACATAGTTCTTATTTATTATCCCAATTAACTGAAGGTGGAAAATTAATAGCGTTTGATCAAGATGAGATAGCGATTCAAAACGCGAAAGAAAAGTTCTCTTCATACGGTGAACAGTTTATAACAGTAAAGAGTAACTTCCGCTATTTAGCTGAAAAACTGCAGGAAATAGGTATAACAGAAGTAGACGGTATTTTATTTGATTTAGGTGTTTCATCCCCACAATTAGATACACCAGAGCGAGGCTTTAGTTATCATCATGATGCACCGTTAGATATGCGGATGGATCAAGATGCCCCATTAACAGCATATGATGTTGTAAATAGTTGGTCATATGAACAACTTGTAAGGATTTTCTTCCAATACGGTGAAGAGAAATTTTCAAAACAAATTGCAAGAAAAATTGAAGCTTATCGTGAGAATAAAGCTATTGAAACGACAGGAGAATTAGTAGAGCTAATTAAAGAAGGTATTCCGGCTCCTGCTCGTAGAACTGGTGGGCATCCTGCTAAGCGAGTGTTTCAGGCAATTCGTATAGCTGTAAATGATGAATTAAAAGTATTTGAAGAAGCATTGGAATCTGCTATTGAGATGGTTAAGCCAGGTGGAAGAGTTAGTGTTATAACATTCCATTCATTAGAAGATCGTATTTGTAAAACAACGTTTAAGCGAAATAGTACAACGCCACAATTGCCGCCAGGATTACCGATTATTCCTGATGAATTTAAGCCGAAATTAAAGCTTATTACAAGAAAACCGATTTTACCTTCTGATATAGAGCTAGAAGAAAATAATCGTGCGCGTTCTGCGAAGTTGAGAATCGCTGAAAAACGATAAAAGGGAGAGAGAGGTATGACTAATTTAGCTGTAAAGTACAAACAACAAGCGCAAGAAGAGGTGCAAATTCAAACGCCCCCACAGCAGATGGTTAAGCCGAAAGTTAAAGCGAAAATTACAAGAATCGAAAAACTGTTGTATGTAGCGTTTATTGGCTTTTTATTGTATGCCTGTGTCGCGTTTATTGGAAATAAAGCAGGCCTTTATCAAGTTAATGTAGAAGCAGCGACGATAGAAGAAAAAATTGTACAGCAGCAAAAAGAAAATCAAGAATTACAAGCTGAAGTAGAGAAGTTAAGTCGCTATGAACGAATCGCTGAAGTTGCAAAAAAACACGGGCTAGAAATTAATGCGAATAATGTGAAAGGCCTCAAATAAGGCAATAGGTGTGAAGGAACGATGAAGAAGAATATGACTAAATTTCATACCAATAAGGGAGCAGGTTATTTTATGATATTTTTCCTCCTGCTCTTTTTGCTGTTATTAGCCCGATTTTTTTACATACAATCAACAGGAACAGTTCATAATCAAGATTTAGATGCACTTGCTAAACAAAAGCATAGTAAAACAGGAGTTCTTGAAGCGAACAGAGGAACCATTTATGATCAAAACGGTCATGTGTTAGCGCAAGACGCAAACTCTTATAAAATAGTAGCCGCCCTAAAAGGTGCTAACTCTGTTGAGAATAAAGAAGATACTGCAAAGAAAATTGCAGGAGTACTTGGAAAAGGCGAAGAGGATATTTTAGCTTCTTTAAATAAGGAAGGTAGAAGTCAAGTCGAATTTGGAACGTTAGGTAAGGATTTGACGAAAGAAAAGAAGGAACAAATAGAAGCGTTGAAGTTGCCGGGAATATCTTTTATTACAGAAAATGCAAGGGTGTATCCAAACGGTGATTTCGCATCTTACGTTATAGGTCATGCAAAACCAAATGAGAATGGAACCTCGGTAGGTCAATTTGGCATAGAGAAAAGCTTGGATAAATATTTAAGTGCTTCTAACGGAGAAGTAGCATATACAGGTGACCGTAAAGGTGTGTCTCTTGATGGTGGAAAAGTTAATGTAAAGGCACCTAAAAATGGAGATAACGCGTATTTAACAATTGATCACCGTGTCCAAAGTTATTTAGAAGACGCGATGAAAGCAGCAAGTAAGCAATATGAACCAGAAAGTTTAATAGGGATTGTTGCAGATCCGAAAACTGGAAAAATATTAGCGACGTCTACTAAACCTAGTTATGACCCTAATGATCGTCAAATTAAATATTTCTTCAATGACGCAATTGCCAATGCATTTGAACCTGGATCAACAATGAAAATTTTCACGTTAGCGGCAGCTATTAATGAAGGTGTGTACAAAGGGCAAGATTATTATCAGTCCGGGACATATCAAGTCGGAAATAGGAAAATAAAAGATCATAACGGCGGTGCTGGTTGGGGCTCTATCACGTTTGATGAAGGGGTAGAACGTTCTTCAAACGTAGCGTTTGCAATTTTAGGAGATCAAAAACTTGGTCCAGAACGTTTCCGAAAATATATTCATAGTTTTGGATTAGATGAAAAAACGAACATTGATTTATCAGGTGAAGGATCGAATACAATTTTATTTGATCAGCAAATACAACAAGTGACAACAGCTTTTGGACAAGGTTCCACTGTAACACCAATTCAGCTTGTACAAGCTGCAACAGCTATTGCAAATGATGGGAAAATGATGAAACCTTATGCAATTGATAAAATTGTAGATCCGATAACAGGGAAAGTAAAATTAGAACATAAGCCAGAAGAAGTAGGAAAACCTGTTACAAAGGAAACAGCAGCGCAAGTAAGACAGTTATTAGAACGTGTTGTTACATCTCCGAAAGGTACAGGGACAGCTTATAAAATTGATGGATATTCAGTTGGTGGTAAAACAGGTACAGCGCAAATTCCGGATGGAAAAGGCGGCTATATGACAGGAAGACAGAATTATATATTCTCATTCTTAGGTATGGCACCAATGGACGACCCACAACTTGTTGTGTATGTAGCTGTAAAACAGCCGAAATTAAAAGATGATGAGAACGGTGCACAGCCTTTAGCTGATATTTTTAAATATGTAACAAAAAATAGTTTAGAGTATTTAAAGATTAAGCCAAATGAAGTGAAAGATCCGAAAAAACATCTGAAAGAGCAACAAACTACTGTTCCAGATGTAACTGGTAAAACGATGGCTGAAGCGGGGAAAGCAATTGATAAAGCAAAACTTCGTCCAATCGTATTAGGTGAAGGGAAAGTACAGCAACAAGTACCAAAAGCGACTGAACAAACATTGAAAGGCGACCGAGTCTTCTTGGTAGGAGATAAACCTACAATGCCAAATATACAAGGATGGGCACTGCGTGATGTTATGAATTTAGCGAAGACATTACAGCTTAACTTGAAGCCTTCTGGTACAGGATACGTAACAGAACAAAGTGTGGCGGAAGGAACATTATTACAACCGGGTACAGAATTAGGTGTCACACTCGTACCGCCACTTGAACCACAACAAGAAGCAGAAAAGCCGTAATGGTAAAAGAGAAGAAGTTCTAATTAAATAAGTACAAGCATATATTGGAACAAGCTAGGCGTAAGGGAGGCTTGTTCCGATATGCGTGTATCAAATGTAACAGTTAGAAAACGACTTATTTTTATACTTATATCAGGTATACTTATCTTCACTATTATCGATATTCGTCTTGGATATGTGCAATTTTTTCTTGGGAATATGTTAACGGATCGTGCGAAAGATTCATGGAGTCGTAATATTACTTTTGAACCCGAACGTGGGAAAATTTTAGACCGAAATGGTGTGGAACTTGCCACGAATAAAAGTGCTCCAACTGTCTTTGTTGTACCGAGGCAAATTGAAAAACCAGCAGAGACTGCAGAGAAGTTAGCTGCAGTATTAGGTGTGGAAAAAGATGAGATTTATAAGAGGATTACAAAAAAAGAATCGATTGTAAGGTTAGATAAAGGCGGAAGGAAAATATCACATGACAAAGCGAAAGAGGTACGAGGCTTAAGTTTGAAGGGCGTGTATATCGCAGAGGATTCTATCCGGTACTATCCATTTGGGAATTTTTTATCACATGTATTAGGTTTTGCAGGTAGCGATAACCAAGGTCTTATGGGACTAGAAAAATATTATGATAAGGAGCTAAATGGGGACAAAGGTCATGTGCGTTTTTTTGCAGATGCGAAAGGACAAAGGATGCCTAATGTTGGTGATGATTTCAAAAAACCAGAAGCTGGTTTAAATTTAGGATTAACAATCGATGCGCGTATTACAAGGATTATGGAGAGAGAAATGAATATTGCGGAGTCAACTTATAATCCAGACGGTATGATTGCGATTGCAATGAATCCTAAAAATGGTGAAATTTTAGGTATGTCTAGTCGGCCGAGTTTTGATCCAGCGGATTTTCAAAGTGTCTCTCCAGAAGTGTATAACAGAAATCTACCTGTGTGGAGTACGTATGAGCCTGGTTCAACATTTAAGATCATTACATTAGCTGCAGCATTGAATGAAAATTTAGTAGACTTAGAGAAGGATACGTTTTATGATGATGGAGCAGCTGAAGTCGGTGGAGCTAGATTGAAATGCTGGAAAGCAGGAGGTCATGGCAGTCAAACGTTTTTAGAAGTCGTTCAAAACTCATGTAACCCGGGATTTATTGAACTTGGTGATCGCCTTGGTAAAGACCGATTATTTAAATACATTCGTAATTTTGGTTTTGGGCAGAAGACTGGAATTGACTTGCAAGGTGAAGGTAGTGGGATTTTATTTAATTTAGATAAAGTTGGTCCAGTAGAGCAAGCAACAACTTCATTCGGCCAAGGGGTTTCTGTTACACCAATTCAACAAGTAGCAGCTGTAGCGGCGGCTGTAAATGGTGGAACATTGTATCAGCCGTATATAGCTAAGGAGTTTATTGATCCAAAAAATAATCAAGTTGTTAGTAAAAAGACACCTGTTGAGAAAAGAAAAGTTATTTCCAAGGAAACTTCAGAAAAAGTTCGTTATGCATTAGAGAATGTTGTAGCGAAAGGTTCTGGTAAAGGAGCTTATATTGATGGATATCGTGTAGGTGGAAAAACGGGTACTGCTCAAAAGGTGAAAGATGGTAAATATTTAGAGAATAATTATATTGTATCTTTTATCGGATTTGCCCCAGCGGATGATCCAGAGATTGTTGTGTATGTTGCTGTGGATAATCCAAAAGGGGTTACACAGTTTGGTGGAGTGGTAGCAGCTCCAATTGTCGGGAATATCCTTCGAGATGCTCTTCCTGTTATGGGAGTGAAACCGAGAAAAGAACAAGTTGAGAAAGAATATAAATGGGGCGATACACCAACTGTGGAAGTTCCGAATTTAATTGGAATGAAAAAGAAAGACTTACAAACACAACTCGTCGATTTGCAGCTTGATATAAGTGGAGATGGAGAGAAAGTAATTAAGCAATCACCAGAAGCGGGAGCTAAAGTAAAAGAAGGCTCAAAAATTAGAATTTACTTCGGGAATTAAAGGTAACATAGTACGTTTTATGGTACAATTGGTGGAAGTGAGTTCTTTATAGAACAGTTACTTAATGTGAGACAATAAGTGTCTCATTCATAAATAGGCCAGCAACACATTACCTCCTTATATAGGAGGTAATGTGTTGCTTACTGAAAAAAAGATAAATAAACAATGTAGAGAGGGTTTAGTGAAATGAAGTTGCATACACTTTTATCATGTTTGCATGATTTTCCAGTTGTTCCAAAAGAAAATCCAGAAATCACATCTATAGAAGCTGATTCACGTAAAGTGAAAGAAGGAAGCTTATTTGTATGTATGAAAGGATATACGGTTGATAGCCATGATTTTGCTAAGCAAGCAGCGGCACAAGGAGCGGCTGCTATTGTTGCGGAAAGACCAATTGATGTTGACGTTCCAGTTGTACTTGTGAAAAATACTTTTCGTTCGTTAGCGGTTTTAGCTGATTATTTTTATGGTCAACCGACACACAAGTTACATTTAATCGGAATTACAGGTACAAATGGAAAGACAACAACATCGCATATTATGGATGAGATTATGCGAGCACATGGTCATAAAACAGGGCTAATTGGGACGATTAATATGAAAATCGGTGATGAAACATTTGAGGTGAAAAATACAACACCAGATGCACTAACACTTCAACAGACGTTTTCAAAAATGGTTGAACAAGGTGTGGACAGCACGGTAATGGAAGTTTCGTCACATGCGTTAGATCTTGGTCGTGTACACGGATGTGATTACGATGTAGCGGTGTTTACGAATTTAACACAAGATCATTTAGATTATCATAAAACGATGGAAGAATATAAACATGCAAAAGGGTTACTATTTGCACAGCTTGGCAATAGTTATAATCATAATCGTGAAAAGTACGCTGTGCTGAATAGCGATGATAATGTAACAGAAGAGTATATGAGAAGTACTGCAGCAACAGTTGTAACATATGGTATTGATACAACAAGTGACATTATGGCAAAAAATATCGTTATGACGAGTGGCGGGACTACATTTACGCTTGTCACACCGTATGAAAGTGTAAATGTTACGATGAAATTAATAGGTAAATTCAATGTATATAACGTACTTGCAGCAACAGCAGCAGGACTTGTTTCGGGTGTGAAATTACAAACAATCATTGCTGTTATAAAAGAACTAGCTGGGGTTCCAGGACGTTTTGAAGTTGTTGATGGCGGACAAAATTATACAGTTATTGTTGATTACGCGCATACGCCGGATAGTTTAGAAAATGTATTAAAAACTGCAAAACAATTTGCAAAAGGTGATGTGTATTGTATCGTTGGTTGTGGCGGCGATAGGGATCGAACAAAGAGACCGATAATGGCAAGTGTTGCAACAAAATATGCAACTCATGCAATTTATACATCAGATAATCCAAGAAGTGAAGATCCAGCGGCTATTTTAGATGATATGGTACAGGGTGCAAGTGGGAATAATTATGAAGTGATTATTGATAGAAAAGAAGCGATACACCATGCGATCGCTAATGTGAAAGCAGATGATATCATTATTATTGCTGGTAAGGGTCATGAAACGTATCAAATTATTGGTAAAGAAGTTCATCATTTTGATGATCGTGAAGTTGCGAAAGAAGCAATTACAGGGCGTTTAAACAACGAAGAGTAACAACGTGAGAGGAGGACTACATGTGCTTGAGCAAGGTTTATTAGTAACGGCTGGGGTAGCATTCTTAATTTCTGTTGCCCTTTCGCCATTGTTTATTCCATTTTTAAGAAAATTAAAGTTCGGACAGAGTATTCGTGATGAGGGACCAAAGTCACATCAAAAAAAATCAGGGACACCGACAATGGGCGGTATTGTCATATATGTATCTATGATGGTCACTTCACTTATTATGGCGATTAAGTTTAATCATTTAGGTGCAGAGGTTTCGTTATTATTATTAGTGACATTTGGTTATGGATTGATTGGATTTTTAGATGACTACATAAAGGTAGTTAAGAAGAGAAATCTTGGTTTAACATCAAAACAAAAATTAGTAGGTCAGCTTGTTATTGCTATTGCGTTCTTTTTAATTGGAAAAGGGCAAGCATTTCACACATATATCATGATTCCAGGTACGGATGTTAAGTTTGAATTAGGTTGGGCGTATTTTGTACTTGTGCTATTTATGCTAATCGGTGGCTCGAATGCGGTTAACTTAACTGATGGTTTAGATGGTTTATTATCAGGAACAGCGGCTATTGCATTTGGAGCATTTAGTATTATTGCAGTAGCGCAAGAACAATTTGGAGTTGCGATATTCTGTATGGCAGTTGTCGGAGCAGTACTGGGATTTTTAGTATTCAACGCGAATCCAGCAAAAGTATTTATGGGGGATACAGGTTCCTTAGCTTTAGGTGGAGCTATCGCAGCTGTAGCAATTTTATTAAAACAAGAATTACTACTTGTAATTATTGGTGGAGTATTCGTAATGGAAACTTTATCTGTTATTATTCAAGTTATTTCGTTTAAAACAACAGGAAAACGTGTCTTTAAAATGAGTCCATTACACCACCATTATGAATTATGTGGTTGGTCAGAATGGCGCGTTGTTGTAACGTTTTGGTCTGTAGGATTTTTATTAGCTGTGTTAGGAATTTATATCGGGGTGTGGATGTAATTGAAAACTGTAACTGAATTTCAAAATAAAAATATTCTTGTATTAGGCATTGCAAAGAGTGGTTATGCAGCAGCTACTTTGTTGCAAAAATTAGGGGCGAATGTCATTGTAAATGACGGAAAGCCTTTAGCAGACAATGTACTTGCTGCAGAATTACAAGCAAAAGGAATGGACGTTGTATGCGGTGGCCATCCTTTAGAATTATTAGAGAGAAATATTTCTCTTGTCGTTAAAAATCCAGGAATCCCGTATTCTAATCCAATATTAGTTGCTGCGAAAGAAAAAGAAATTCCAATTGTTACGGAAGTTGAATTAGCATATCGTATTTCAAAAGCACCATTTGTTGGAATTACAGGGTCTAATGGTAAAACGACGACAACAATGCTGACATTTGAAATGTTAAAAGAAGGGCAAAAGCATCCTGTTATTGCAGGGAATATAGGAACTGTAGCTTGTGAAGTAGCACAGGATGCAAAAGAAAATGAAGTTGTAGTTACAGAGCTTTCATCGTTCCAATTGATGGGAGTAGAATCGTTCCAACCTAAAATTGCAGCGTTCTTAAACTTATTTGAAGCCCACTTAGATTACCATGGGACGAAGAAGGAATATGGTTTAGCAAAAGCAAATGTTTTTAAAAACCAAACAGAAAACGATTATAGTGTAATAAATGCGGATGATGCAGATGTGATGGAGTTATCTGCGGATACTAAAGGTCAAAAAATCCTGTTTTCGACAACGAAAGAAATTGAAGATGGTGCGTGTATAAAAGATAACGCTCTTTATTTCAAAGGTGAAAAAGTTGTTGAAGTAAGTGATATCGTTTTACCTGGTCAACATAATCTAGAAAATATTTTAGCTGCGATGAGTATTGCGAAATTATTAGGTACTTCTAATGAAGCAATTACGGTCGTGTTAAAACGTTTTACTGGTGTAAAACATCGTTTAGAATATGTAACAACGATTAACAACCGTAAGTTTTATAATGATTCAAAAGCAACGAATATGTTAGCGACTGAGAAAGCACTATCTGCGTTTACACAACCGATTGTGTTACTAGCAGGTGGGCTTGATCGCGGAAATGAATTCGATGATTTAATTCCGTATTTCAAAAATGTAAAAGCGATTGTAACATTTGGACAAACAGCTCCCAAACTAGTAAGAGCGGCAGAAAAAGCGGGATTAGATATAATTGAAAGTGTCGATACTTTAGATGAAGCAGTGGTGAAAGCTTATGCTCATTCTAAAGAAGATGATGTTGTTCTTCTTTCTCCAGCGTGTGCAAGCTGGGATCAATTTAAAACATTTGAAGAAAGAGGAGACATTTTTATACAAGCTGTGCATAAACTTATATAAAGTAAATCAAAACATCAGTAGGCTAACACCTACTGATGTTTTGTTACATAGGGCAAAAGGTTCTGCCTAAAGAGGTGGTGTTTGTGGGTAATGAAGAAAACGCCTGATTTTATTCTCATCATCGTAACACTTTCATTGTTGACAATCGGAATGATTATGGTTTATAGTGCGAGTGCAGTTTGGGCCTCTTATAAAATGGGGGACTCATTCTTTTTTGCCAAAAGACAATTACTGTTTGCGGGTCTTGGTGTAGTAGCTATGTTTTTTATTATGAAAATTGATTATTGGGTGTGGCGTACGTATTCAAAAGTAATTTTGCTAGTTTGCTTCATTCTTCTTATTCTCGTTCTTATTCCTGGAGTAGGTCTTGTTCGAGGAGGAGCACGAAGTTGGATTGGGATCGGAGCATTTTCGATTCAACCGTCAGAATTTATGAAGTTTGCGATGATTATTTTCTTGGCAAAGTTTTTAGCGGAACGGCAAAAATTGATTACATCTTTTAAACGTGGTTTATTACCGGCTCTTAGTTTTGTGTTTCTTGCTTTTGGGATGATTATGTTACAGCCAGACCTTGGGACAGGAACGGTAATGGTTGGGACATGTATCATTATGATATTTATTTCGGGAGCGAGGGTCTTTCACTTTGCGATGTTTGGTTTGCTTGGTGTAGCAGGGTTTGTAGGGTTAATCGCATCAGCACCGTATCGAATGAAGCGCATTACATCATATTTAGACCCGTGGGCAGATCCGCTTGGAAGTGGATTTCAAATTATCCAATCATTACTCGCAATTGGACCCGGTGGATTATTTGGACTTGGGCTTGGACAAAGTAGACAAAAATTTCTTTATTTACCTGAACCACAAACTGACTTTATATTTGCAATCTTATCCGAGGAATTAGGTTTTATTGGTGGTTCATTTGTGTTATTATTATTTAGTCTATTATTATGGCGCGGGATTCGTATCGCATTAGGAGCGCCAGATTTATATGGTACGTTTTTAGCAGTAGGTATTGTGGCGATGATTGCGATTCAAGTAATGATTAATGTTGGTGTTGTAACAGGACTGATGCCCGTTACGGGTATTACCTTGCCGTTTTTAAGTTATGGTGGATCAAGTTTGACATTAATGTTAATGGCAGTAGGTGTATTATTAAATATAAGTCGCCATTCTCGCTACTAAACCCTGTTTATAAGACAGGGTTTTTCGTATGTGTGTAAAAATGCAATATGTATATAGAAATAAATATAATGGAAATAAGAAAAGAGAAGCGGAGGAGTTAGTAGTGCGTGTATTAGTGAGTGGTGGGGGTACTGGTGGTCATATTTATCCAGCTCTTGCTTTAATTAGAGAAATAAAAAAGTTAAATCCAGAAGCAAGATTTTTATATATTGGTACGGAAAATGGACTAGAGAGTACAATCGTTCCAAAAGCAGGTATACCATTTCAATCTATTGTTATAAGCGGATTTAAACGAAAAATATCATTAGATAATGTGAAAACAGTAATGCGTTTTCTAAAAGGTGTACAGGATAGTAAACGATATATTCGCCGTTTTAATCCGGATATCGTAATTGGAACGGGTGGATATGTATGTGGACCAGTTGTATACGCTGCAGCCAAATTAGGTATTCCGACTATTGTACATGAACAAAATAGTGTACCAGGTGTAACGAACAAATTTTTAAGTCGTTATGTTGATAAAGTTGCTGTTTGTTTTGAAGCAGCTACAGAGCATTTTCCAGAGTCAAAAGTGGTAATGACAGGTAATCCGCGAGCATCAGAGGTAATGGATCAAAATGGAATGAAAGGGAAACGTTCAGTTGGGCTTTCTCTTCCTAAAAAGTCTGTACTTATATTTGGTGGAAGTCGTGGGGCTAGACCGATTAACGATGCCTTCGTTGAAGCAATTGAACAGTTTGGGAACAAAAGCTACGAAATACTATATGTAACAGGTGAAGTACATTATGACAAAGTGATGGAAGCCGTGAAGCAAAAAGGGAACCCGAACAATGTTATTATTAAGCCGTTCATTCATAATATGCCAGAGGTACTAACTGGTGTAGACCTTGTTGTTTCAAGGGCTGGGGCAACAACACTTGCAGAATTAACAGCGTTAGGAAAACCAAGTGTGTTAATACCGAGTCCGTACGTAACAAATAATCATCAGGAAAAGAATGCACGTTCAGTTGTTGATAAAGGAGCGGCAAAAATGTTACTTGAAAAAGATTTAACAGCTGAAACACTTATTCGTGATATTGATGAGATTTTATTGGATGCACAAACATTACAAAATATGAAGCTAGCTGCTAAGAAACTAGGTATTCCAGATGCAGCAAATAAGCTGTATGAAGTAATGAATAAGCTTGTAAAAAAATAAAGTGAGGCTTTAATCAGTGGGGAGTGATTCTCTCTCGTTGATTATTACCTTTCACTAATCGGATGTTTACTGGCATCCCGATACCGCCTAACTTCTTTGTTACCGCCGAATTTTGATTTAGGAGCTGTAATGCCCGTAAATAGAGGGATAACGTTAGGTGAACGCCCTGCATATTATTGTCATAAGGAGACTTAATATGGGGGAGATTGTCTATGGAACAATTAGTAAATGAGCTTATAGAAGCAGACGTTGGTCGTGTTTTAGTTAACGAGTCGTTAGCGCGTTATACAACTATGAAAATAGGTGGACCAGCGGATATTTTAATTGTGCCTAAGCATGTAGCCGGTATTGAAAAAACATTACAGTTAGTAAAGCAATACAAAACGAAGTGGACTGTAATTGGGCGCGGTTCAAACCTTCTTGTATCTGATCGAGGCATAGAAGGTGTTGTTATTCGTTTAGGAGAAGGATTAGATCACTTAGAGGTCGAAAAACATAAGGTAAGAGTTGGTAGTGGATATTCTCTTATTAAATTGTCAACTTTACTTAGTCGTCAAGGGTTAGCTGGATTGGAGTTTGCAAGCGGCATTCCAGGAAGTGTCGGTGGTGCAGTATATATGAATGCAGGTGCACATAAATCGGATATATCGAGTGTATTATCGAAGGCTCTCATTCTGTTTGAAGACGGTACAATTGACTGGTTAACGAATAAAGAACTGGAGTTTTCTTATCGGGCATCTGTATTGCAAACGAAACGGCCTGGTATTGTTTTAGAGGCGGAGTTTCAATTACAGGCGGGAAAACGTGAAGAAATTGTACGTAGCATGCAAAATAATAAAGATTACCGCCGTGAAACGCAACCATGGAATCACCCGTGTGCAGGAAGTATATTTCGGAATCCAATCCCACATTTTGCAGGCGATTTAGTAGAAAAAGCAGGGCTTCGTGGTTATAGGATTGGTGGAGCTCAAATTTCTCAAATGCATGGCAATTTTATTGTTAATACCGGGGGAGCTTCAGCGCAAGATGTATTGTCCTTAATTGAATTAATAAAACATACAATTAAGGATAAATTTGATGTAGATATGCACACAGAAGTAGAAATCATTGGAAGATAACGGTTATTCGTTCCGCTCATTATCATTTATGTTATAATAAGAAGATAAGAACGGCATGAGGAACATGCCGTTCTTTATGTTACATAGGGGGATCGTACATGAATAATAGTAAAGTGATTAAACTACAAGATCGTGTACCAAAATTGAAAAATCAAAAGAAAAAAAACAAAAAAAATGTTAATCATCGATTGATTTTATACATATCAATTTTATTTTTATTAGTGCTCTTTTTAATTTATTTTCGGTCTCCGCTTAGTAATATAAAAAAGATTAGTGTGTTTGGAAATCATTATATGACGGATGAGCAAGTAATGAAGGATTCAGGCGTGACATATGATACAAGTTATTTCCGAGTGACAGCACATAAAGCTGAAGAAAACTTAACGAAGCGAAAAGAAATTAAAGCAGTAAATGTAAAAAAACGTTTTCCAAACAAGATTGATGTTCATATTGAAGAATATTTAACGATTGGTTATATAAATAAAGAGGGAAAATTACAACCGTTATTAGAGAATGGAAAAACACTTGATGTACTACCTAATGGAAAACTTCCTGTTGCAGCACCGATTTTCGAACCTTTTAAAGAAGAGAAAATGAAGGAGTTAATCGCTGAACTAGAAAAATTAACACCAGCTATTTTAAAATCTATTTCGGAGATTCGCTATTCTCCAACGAATGCGAATGAAGATCATCTTACTTTATATATGAATGAAGGTTATGAAGTGAGCACTACGATTCAAAATTTCGCAAAACGTATGGAAGCCTATCCGCTTATTTTAAAAACAATTGAGCCAGGTAAGAAGGTATTAATTGATTTAGAAGTAGGTGCATATACGAAAGAATTAGGTGCGGAAGAAAAAAAAGAATAGAATGGTAGTTTTCGTTGCTTATAGCAGAAAAAACAAAACAAACGTTCTATTATATGCATACGAATTTAGAAGAATGGTTCATTTGATGAAAAATATGTAAAAATTCTTAGATTCATACTAGTATTGGTACAAGTTTCACTTTTCTATGAGTACATCTTAGTGTAGACTTATACTTGGCGGTAAACTTTACACTCGAAATAGAATTATTTCAAGATAAGCAGTTATTCATAGTTTACTGCGATATTCTTAATTGAATGCTAAATAAAAATAAGAAAAATATAGGGTTAAAAAAGGGAAACGTATAAAGACGTTGAATATTTTTCTTATAAATAGTAAAGTTGCGATTGTTGTTCCATATATTGAGTTGTATGGTATAAATAAAGAAGGAGGTGCCAAAGAATGAACAGCAATGAAATATATGTTAGTCTTGACATCGGTACATCCAATGTTAAAGTCATCATTGGTGAAATGGTTAATGACAGCTTAAACATTATTGGTGTTGGAAATGTAAAATCAAATGGTTTAAAGAAGGGATCGATAGTTGATATAGACGAGACTGTTCGATCAATTAAAAAAGCAATTGAACAAGCTGAGCGTATGGTGGGAATCCATATTGAGCAAGTTGTAGTAGGTGTCAATGCAAACCAGGTACAGCTACTTCCTTGTCACGGAGTAGTCGCTGTTTCAAATGAAGATCGTGAAATCGGGAATGAAGATGTCTTACGCGTTCTAGATGCAGCACAAGTTGTGTCAATTGCTCCAGAACGTGAGTTTATTGATGTGGTACCTCGACAGTTCATCGTAGACGGTCTTGACGAGATTAACGATCCACGCGGGATGATCGGTGTAAGATTAGAAATGGAAGGTACACTTATTACAGGCTCGAGAACTTTACTACATAACCTACTTCGTTGTGTAGAAAAAGCAGGTCTTGAAATTGTTGATATTTGTCTTCAACCTTTAGCGGCTGCAACAGTTGCTATATCTTCAGATGAAAAAAATAGAGGAGTAGCCCTTGTTGATATGGGGGGAGGATCTACAACTTTATCTATTTTTAAAGACGGAGAGTTACAAGCGACGAGCGTATTACCATTAGGTGGAGACCATATAACGAAGGATATTGCAATTGGGTTGAAAACTTCAACAGAAAATGCAGATCAAATTAAGTTGAAATATGGACATGCTTTTTATGATACAGCATCTGAAGAAGAGATGTTTACGGTTCCTATTATGGGAAGTGATCAAACAGAACAATATTCTCAGTTGGAATTATCGGATATAATAGAGGCTCGTGTAGAGGAAATTTTAATGTTTGTTCAAGATGAAGTGCGTAAGTTAGGAGTAAAGCAAGTGGCTTCTGGTTATGTACTAACTGGCGGAATTGCTTCTATGCCAGGTGTTCTTGATCTTGCATATGATATTTTACATGAAAATGTTCGTGTAGCAACTCCTGATTATATTGGTGTGCGTGAGCCCCAATATACAAGCGGAGTTGGATTAATTAAACATTCTTATCAAAAAGCTAAATTACGTGGGAAAAATGTGCAGGAAAAGCAAGAGCATTTTGAAACAGTACCAGCACCAGCACCAACGCCGGTACAACAGCAACCTGCGAAACAAAAAACTCGTAATCAAAACAATAATAATCAAAATGATGACCGTATGATGTCAAAAGTAAAACGTGTATTCCGTTATTTATGGGATTAAAATTGGACACGAAAAATGAGGTTCTAGGGGGATTTCGACATGTTAGAGTTTGATACTACTCAAGATCAATTAGCGAATATAAAAGTTATCGGTGTCGGCGGTGGCGGAAACAATGCTGTAAACCGTATGATTGAACACGGTGTACAAGGTGTAGACTTTATCGCTGTGAACACTGATGCACAAGCATTAAATCTATCAAAAGCTGAAACAAAAATGCAAATTGGTGGAAAATTAACGCGTGGACTTGGTGCAGGCGCAAACCCTGAAGTAGGGAAAAAAGCTGCAGAAGAAAGTAAAGAACAGATCCAAGAAGCACTTCGTGGTGCGGATATGGTCTTCGTAACTGCTGGTATGGGCGGTGGAACTGGAACTGGTGCAGCTCCAGTTGTTGCTCAAGTTGCAAAAGAATTAGGTGCTTTAACAGTTGGTGTTGTAACACGTCCATTTACTTTTGAAGGACGTAAACGTGCAACGCAAGCAGCATCTGGTATTGCAGCATTTAAAGAAAATGTAGATACTCTTATTGTAATTCCAAACGATCGCTTATTAGAGATCGTTGATAAAAATACGCCAATGTTAGAAGCATTCCGTGAAGCTGATAACGTATTACGTCAAGGTGTTCAAGGTATTTCGGATTTAATTGCAACGCCAGGTTTAATTAATTTAGACTTTGCAGACGTAAAGACAATTATGTCTAATAGAGGTTCTGCTTTAATGGGTATTGGTTCTGGTAACGGGGAAAATCGTGCTGCAGAAGCTGCGAAAAAAGCGATTTCTAGTCCATTACTAGAAACATCTATTGATGGAGCTCAAGGTGTTATCATGAATATTACGGGTGGCGCTAACTTAAGCTTATATGAAGTACAAGAAGCGGCAGATATCGTAGCCTCAGCTTCAGATCCAGAAGTAAATATGATCTTCGGTTCTGTTATTAACGAAGGATTAAAAGATGATATCGTTGTAACTGTAATTGCAACTGGTTTTGATGATAGCATTGCAACTCAACCACCAAAACCAATTATTCGTCCGAATGCGAACCACACGCAACAACAGCAACAACCAGTAGCTCAACCTTCAAAACAACGTGAAGTAAAACGTGAAATGAAGCGTGAAGAGCCAGTTGTACATGAACGTCATTCAGATTCAGATGATATCGATATTCCAGCATTTTTACGTAACCGTCGTAGACGATAAAAAAAGGAGCTTTCATGCTCCTTTTTTGTTTTTTAAATGGAAAAGACCTGCTAAGCAGGTCTTTTTTTATTTCGTATATTTCAATATATTTTGTTGGTGAAAATAAGAGTATATCATTCTATGAATTTGTACTTTTATTCTTTACCGACAGATTATGTCTAGAAATCACAAAATAACAAAAAAACACCTCCGCAAATTGACACACTTTCCTATTGGATATGCATTATACTAGTCTCAACTTGAAAAAAGAGGTGAATTGTTTGGTTGTTTACGCCGACGTTGTTTGGTTGTTAAACGCCTGCATTGATTTTCTTTTGCTTTTATTAACAGCTACCGTGTTAAAAAAGAAAATCAAAAGATGGAGGCTTGTGTTAGGGGCATTTATAGGTTCAACTATTGTTATTTTTGCCTTTACTCCTTTTGCTTCTATGATGACACATCCAATTATGAAACTACTGTACTCGTTACTTATTGTGTATACAGCATTTGGGTTTACAACATTTAGAAATTATGCACAGACTGTTTTTACTTTTTACTTTGTAACCTTTATGGTTGGCGGAGGATTAATTGGAACTCATTTCTTTTTGCAAACGAATGAAATGGTAAATGGATTGGTTCAATCTCAGTCAATTTCTTACGGCGATCCAATTAGTTGGTTATTTGTTATTTTTGGCTTTCCGGTAATTTATTATTTTTCTAAAAAGCGTATTGAAAGCGTAGAGGTCACGAAAATACACTATGACCAAATTGTGAAAGTAAAAATTCAATTGGCCGAAGAAGAACTAGAACTGGCAGGTCTTATTGACAGTGGGAACCAACTTTACGATCCATTAACAAAAACACCCGTTATGATTATGCATGTTTCATCATTAGAACATTGCTTACCATCTTGGTTAACAGAACAAATTTATTCCAAAACAGAAATTCCTCAAATACCAGAAAATGATTCTGGTTGGGCGACAAAATTACGTTTAATTCCTTTCCGTGCAGTAGGAGTAGAAAGTCAATTTTTGTGGGCAATTAAGCCTGACAGTGTGCAAGTTGATCATGAAGGTAGTTCTATTGTTGTAAACAAAGTATTAATTGGATTAAATACACAACAACTGTCTACAAATGGGGAGTATCAATGTATTGTGCATCCAAAAATGTTGATTTCACAAAAAATGGTGATCGCTTAATAATGAGAGGCGGGATAATATGATGAAATTAAAATTTTATTTAGTATACCTTTGGTATAAAGTATTGCTGAAATTAGGAATTAAGACCGATGAAATTTATTATATTGGTGGAAGTGAAGCGTTGCCACCACCGTTAACGAAAGAAGAAGAGGAAGTTCTTTTGAATAAATTGCCAAAGGGAGATCAGGCAGCAAGGTCATTACTTATTGAACGTAACTTAAGGCTCGTTGTATATATAGCAAGAAAGTTTGAAAATACAGGGATAAATATTGAAGATTTGATTAGTATAGGAACAATCGGCCTTATTAAAGCGGTAAATACATTTAATCCAGAAAAGAAAATAAAATTAGCAACATATGCATCGCGTTGTATAGAAAATGAAATTTTAATGCATTTACGTCGAAATAACAAAAATCGTTCAGAAGTTTCTTTTGATGAACCGCTAAATATTGATTGGGATGGGAATGAACTGTTGTTGTCTGACGTGTTAGGTACAGATGATGATATTATTACAAAAGATTTAGAAGCTACTGTAGATCGTCACCTTTTAATGAAAGCATTACACCAATTAAATGATCGTGAAAAACAAATTATGGAACTTCGGTTTGGTCTTGCTGGAGGAGAGGAAAAGACGCAAAAAGATGTGGCGGATATGCTTGGGATTTCACAGTCATACATTTCGCGTTTAGAAAAAAGAATTATAAAAAGATTACGAAAAGAATTTAATAAAATGGTGTGAAGAATAAGACCAGCCGTTATGTAGGCTGGTCTTATTCTATTTAGTTGTATTAGGAAAGATAATTTAAATAAAAAATCGTGAAAAAACCATATGCATAAAATCCCCTTCAAAGGAAATACTTTACACTGTACAGCAACTCCCGATAGGAGGGAACACTTTGACGAGAAACAAAGTAGAAATTTGCGGTGTTGATACAGCTAAACTTCCAGTATTAAAAAATGAAGAGATGCGTAAATTATTTCGTGAAATGCAAAGTGGAGAGATAAGCGCAAGAGAAAAATTAGTGAATGGAAACTTACGTCTTGTACTGAGCGTCATCCAAAGATTTAATAACAGAGGAGAATATGTTGACGATTTATTTCAAGTTGGTTGCATTGGACTTATGAAATCAATTGATAATTTTGATTTAGGCCAAAATGTAAAATTTTCAACGTATGCTGTGCCGATGATTATTGGGGAAATACGCAGATATTTGCGTGATAATAATCCAATTCGCGTATCGCGCTCATTGCGAGATATTGCGTATAAAGCTTTGCAAGTAAGAGAAAAGTTGATTGCAGAAAATTCAAAAGAACCAACAGCAATGGATATTGCAAAAGTGCTAGAAGTAACTCATGAAGAGATAGTATTTGCTTTAGATGCGATTCAAGACCCAGTTTCATTATTTGAACCGATTTATAATGATGGAGGAGATCCTATCTTTGTTATGGATCAGTTAAGTGATGAAAAACAAAAGGACGAGCAGTGGGTTGAAGAATTAGCATTAAAAGAAGGAATGAAGCGTTTAAATGATCGAGAGAAAATGATTATTAGAAAACGTTTCTTCCAAGGAAAGACACAGATGGAAGTTGCAGAAGAAATTGGGATTTCCCAAGCGCAAGTATCACGTTTAGAGAAGTCAGCCATTAAACAAATGAATAAAACGATTCAAGGATAAGGTCTCACCAATTATGGTGAGACCTTTTTATATGTAATATGGTTTGTGCTCATAGTAGGGGATTAGTGTTCATATAATGAAACTATCATGGTGTTTCGTATAGGTGGCTTCCTGTAAATATGAGAAACAGTTTCCAATTCGTCATATAAGGGAGAGGATAAAAATGGTGATACGAATTTCAGAGTTACAGATGAAGGATGTTATAAATATTTCAGATGGAAAAAGGATTGGGAATATTGGAGATATTGAAATTGATATGAACACAGGGAAAATTTGTTCTGTTATTATTTCCAAACAGACACGTATGCTAGGTATTTTTGGAAAAGATGTTGAGATTGTAATTCCTTGGAAGGAAATTGTGAAAATTGGGGAAGATGTCATACTTGTAAGAGTAAATCCTGTTAATTCTGTAACAGAATCAATACAAACACCGACAATTTCATAAAGAATATTACAAATTCCTCTTTTTTTTCTGTTAG
>NZ_JAKUFY010000025.1:0-61514 GCF_022663675.1 Bacillus cereus group sp. BfR-BA-01355 | reverse complement strand
GAAACAATACAAGCTGTAGTACCTTTAGCATCTGATTTATTCAAACTTTTCGGTCAAGTGGTACAAGAAGTAATGCCTATGATTACTGAATTAATTCAGATGTTTGCTGATACGACAATAGAAATTATGCCAGTGATAACGGAGGCTATACAACAAGTAGCTCAAATTTTTACTGAGCTAGCATCTACAGTTTTACCGATATTCGCTCAAGCTTTTCAAACGGCATTCCCTATTATATTACAAGTAATCCAGGCGGCATTTAGCATAGCAGGAATGCTGATTCAAGGGTTTGGAGAAGTCTTATCAATCATAGCGACGTCAGTGATTCCGATTATTCTCCAGGCGGTACAAGCGGTCTTCCCAGTAATAGCTGGGATTATAGCTGCTGCGATTTCCGTTGCGATTCCTATTATTCAATTATTAGGCCAGGTAATCTCTATCATAGCGACTACGGTTATTCCTTTAATTTTACAAATCGTTCAGGCGGTTTTCCCGGTAATAGTTTCGATAATTCAAGCGGCGATTCCCGTAGCTACTGCGATACTTGAAGGCCTAGCAACAATAATAAAAGGCGTAGTGATCCCGGCGATTCAATTTATTTTGTCGATTGTCCAGGCAGTTTTTCCCGCTATTATGGGCGTAATAACCTCTGCTATTGGGATAATCACCAACATAATAAAGCTTTTCACTTCAGTTTTAAAAGGAGATTGGAGTGGAGCGTGGAACGCGGTGAAAGGCATTACATCGAGTGTAATGTCATTAATCGGAAATATCATCCAAGGGTCGATAAATTTAATTTCCGCGGTCGTGACTGGTGGACTAAATCTAGTGAAATCTATTTTTTCTAGTGTTTTATCAGCGATAGGTTCTCTAGTAAGTTCAATTTTTTCAGGTATAGGTTCAGTCATTTCATCTGTTATGAACGCAGTAGGTAGCATCATTTCTTCAATTTGGAATGCGGCTAAGTCAGCGACATCTAACATCCTAGATTCTATTTATAACACAGTGACTAAAATTTTTGACAATGTAAAGTCATTCCTTAGCGGAATCGATTTAGGAAGCATAGGAAAAAATATGATGCAGGGACTTTTAAACGGTATAAGCTCTATGGCTGGGGCTATTTGGGACAAAATTACGGACATCGGAAATGGAATTAAAGATAAAATTTCAGGACTTTTATCGATTCACTCACCGAGTCGTTGGTTCAGGGATTTCATTGGTGTCAATATGATGAAAGGTTGGATTAATGGTATAGATGCTATGAAAGGTGCTGTACAAAGAACAACCGAACAAATGACTGAATGGATGAAACCTGAAGCTCTACAAGTAGAGACTGTATACGGAATGCCAAGAGGACTTGGTGCGTACCAGACAGCTAAACCACAAGCAAGCTCAGGAAATATGGATGCCGGAACTGCTTCAAATTCTACAGCTAGTGAAAGACAACCCGCGTATATTAATATACAGCTTGGTAGACAAGAGTTTAATAGGTTCGTTGATGATATTACTGGAGAGCAAGAAGCTGTGAAAAAACGGAAAGATGTATTTTAAAGGAGGGCGGTAGATTGTTAGTTTTTAATGGGATTAATTTAGAAGAATATTTTGAGCAAAAATACGAAAAAGGATTTTTTATGGTTAACGATATAAGAGGTCGCGGAATTTTAAGTGACGAAATTAATGAGTTAACGGTACCTCACCGCCCAGGTTCATATTTTTTAAGTAAAAGGACTCCCAAGAGAGTATTAGAAGTAGATTTCTCTCTTAAGGGAGTCTCTCTTTTTGAACTAAGGAAACGGATAGATGAATTGAATGGTTTATTAGATACAGAAGAACCTGTAAAAATTACCTTCACAGACGAACCGGATATTGTTTATTACGGGATTAAGGAATCTGTAGAGGAGACTTTAGAAAAATCTAATATTCATCAAGCAACTATTACACTAATATGTCCAATGCCGTATAAGTTAGGAAAAGAGCAAACCGTTGAATTTAAAAAAGACGTTAGTGGGTTAGTTGCTAATATCCAAAATAAAGGAACAGTTCATTCTAACCCTATCATTGAAATTAATATTACAAAATCAAACACTTTTTTAGATGTATGGTTCGGCGGAGTATCCTTAAGTGATCGAGATTATTTTCGTATCGGTATGCCACTAAAAACTGTGGAAAAGCCTGTAGAAAGGAATCAACGTATAGTATGGGATGAAATGGCCACTACCGTCGGATGGAGTAAAGTCAGCTCAATGGAAGATGGGGAACCGGTTGGTGAAATGAAATCAGATAAATATCAATTTTATTGTTCTGATTTTGGGACTGGAACGGGAAAAGGATGGCACGGTGCAGCTGTAAAAAAAAGTATCCCTGGTGGTCCAGTACAAGATTTTATTATGCAAGCCTATGTTACATGTAAGAGTAAAAAGATTAACGAAATGGGACGGGTTGAGATAGCGATACTCGATGAAAACAGCAAAGTTCTTTCGAAAATTGCTATGAATGATCTTTATTGGCAAGCTGAGCAAAATTTTGGAACGATGGTAATTGGATATGATAATAAGCCGGGGAAAACAGGTTTGATCTATGAGAGTGGTGATTACCCGAATACATGGAATCAGTATTTTGGTCGATTGTGGATAGCTAGAACAGGAAATGTATGGGAAGCATATATTTCAAAATTTCTGCCTGGAACGGAAAAGGATGATTCAGAGCGCTTTGCTAGATGGACGGATAAAGACAATAAACATATGGAAAAAGCAGCTCAAATACAGATTAGTATCATGCAGTGGCAGGATGTACCGCCAGTAGAAGCGATGTCAGTTAGTGATTTAAAGTTTTGGAAAGTGAATTTAAATACGAATAACACACCGCCTTATATAGTTGATGTCGGTGATAAAGTCGTGATTGATACAGAAAGTAGTCATGTCAGTATTGAAGGGAAAAACGCAATTAACATAAAAGAGTTTTTCAGTAATTTTCCTGTTATTAATAAAGGCGCTAATATACTCGAAATTATACCATCTGATATTGGAACAGCAAAAGTTAAATATAGGGAGAGATTTCGATGAGAACACCAAGCGGATTACTTCATGTTGTTGATTTCAAAACAGATCAAATTATATCCGCTATTCAACCAAAGGACTACTGGGAAGATAAACGTCATTGGGAAATCAAGAATAACATTGATATGCTAGAGTTCAAAACTTTTGACGGCACTCCACATGCAATTACATTACAACAGCAGAACTTGGTTTTAAAGGAAGTACGAGATGGTCGAATTGTTCCGTATGTTATTAACAATGAAGTAGCAAAAGATTCAAATGATAGATCATTAACTTTACACTCGTCTGGTGCCTGGGTTCAAATAGCCAAAGATGGGATTATTAAACCTCAACGTATAGAGAGCGAAACAGTTAATACGTTTATTGATATCGCTCTTGCCGATTCAAAATGGCAACGTGGAATAACGGATTATTCTTCATTCCACACGATGACTATTGATGAATTCATCGATCCCCTCACTTTTTTAAAGAAAATTGCGGCTTTGTTTGAGTTGGAAATACAATATCGTGTTGAAGTATCCGGTTCTCAAATTACTGGATGGTACGTCGATATGATAAAGAAACGAGGGAGAGAAACAGGGAAGGAAGTAACCCTGGGAAAAGACTTAGTAGGCGTTAGACGCATTGAACATTCCAGGGATATTTGTACCGCCTTAGTCGGATTTGTACGGGGTGAAGGTGAAGAACTTATCACGATTGAGAGCATCAATAACGGACTTGTTTATATTACAGATAGTGATGCCTTTCAACGTTGGAATGCACATGGTAAACATAAATTTGGTTTCTACACGCCAGAAACAGAAGATCAAAATATGACACCGCAACGATTACTGACTTTGATGAAGACGGAATTAAAAAAACGTGTCAATTCTTCAGTTTCGTATGAAGTAGAAGCGCAAAGTATTGGGCGAGTATTCGGACTGGCACACGAATTAATTAATGAAGGCGATACAATCCGAATCAAAGATACAGGCTTCACACCTAAGTTATACCTTGAAGCAAGGGTAATCGCTGGTGATGAATCATATACTGATCCTTCGCAAGATAAATATGTATTCGGAGACTATCGAGAAATTATAGATTCGAACGAGGAATTACGAAAATTATATAACAAAATGCGTGCTTGGTTAGAGGGGAAGGCTAACAAGGAACTGTTAGAACAACTAGAAAAGTTGGCCGAAGAAGCAAAGAAAGAATCAGGAAAAGCTGTAAAGGAATCGCAAGAGGCTAAAGATATATCAGAGCAACTGAAAAAAAATATTGAAAATAATATGGTTAACATTATAGAAGGTAAAGAACCACCAACTACTGATCTTAAGCCAAACAAAACGCTATGGCGTGATATAAGTACTGGCAAGCCTGGTATTTTAAAAATCTGGACAGGTACAACTTGGGAATCGGTTGTTCCGGATACGGGACCATTACAAAAAGATATAAAGAATGCAAAAACAGAAATTGATACTTTAAAAGAGACAATAGAAGATATACCTGATAAGACTTGGTTAAATCAGCAACTTGAAGGAAAGGCCAACAAAGAAGGGGTTTATACAAAAGATTGGGTAAACGAAAACCTTATTGGAAAGCAAGTGTACGAAACAAACCGTAAAGGTGATATAAAAGTATTAAATGAAACAAAAACGACTGCTGAACGCACAGCTGAAGAAATTAAAAATAAAGCAGAGAAAACGGAGATAACGACTCTAAACGATAATCTTAAGCTAGTAAGTCAAACTGCTAATACTGCTAAACAGACAGCCGAATTTAACACTAACACCATTACAGAATTAAAAACTACTGTAAATAATATTTCTGTAGGTTCAATCAATTTAGCTAGCGGTTCAGAAACAGGGTTAAATAAACAGAACATGACTGGATCCTGGTCAGACAGTAAACAAATGATTTTATCGGATAAGGTCAACTATAGGAATAAAATTTTTACTATCTCATTTTTGTTTACTGGTAAAATGACAAAATTCAATACAAATGCTTGGTTTGGCGTAGAAACAACGATAACGTATGCAGATGGAGAGCAAGAATGGCAATCTGTACGTGCTGAATCGCAATTAAAGATTAATGTAAATTATAAAGACGAACCACTATCAGTTACATTTAGAACAAAAGATAAAGATGTAACTCAAGTTAAATTCTATTACTCTGGGCGCAATATTGATGGGGATTTAAACTCACACCATGCAAAATTTGAAGAAGGTAACATACGAACTACATGGCAACTATCTAACGATGAAGTTACTTCTAAAGCAGATTTTACCCAAACAACTAATGAAATTCAACAAACAGTAAATACGAACTCAAAAACAATCTCGAAAGTACAACAAGATCAAGGTACAATGCAAACAACTCTAAATGAAGTGAAGCAGACCACAAATTCGAATTCTCTTAATATTAAAACGCTAACAGAAACACAAACAAATCAAGGAAAGCTCATTCAAGAAAACAAGAATGAAATTACACAAACAAAAGACTCATTAAGTTCAAAGATTTCGGAAAAGCAAATGAAAGCTTATGTAGGGGCACTTGGTAGTATAAATCAATTCTTCAATACAGAGTTTAAGAAAAAAACAGTTGATGCTAATGGCAATATAACAAATGAGGTTGCTAGTACAGATAAATGGACAGTAGCAGGAGTTGTATCAGGTGCTACAGTAATACCAGTAACAGACAGACGCCATGACGGTTATAACTCGGTCAGAATTGCAAATGCGGGGGTTGCAGCAAATAGCTGGACTGGTATTGCTCAAAGTATTGGAGCCTCACAAAATAGCGGAGACTACGTATTGTCTGCATGGGTTTATGTAGTAGATAAAAACTTATTAGACCAAGGAGCGTGCGTTAAGCTTCAATTCTTTAATGGTTCAACCGCATTAGGTTATGAGCAAACTGAAATAAAAGAGTTATTAGTTAATGGCTCCTGGATACTAGTTAGTGTAACCATTAAAGCTCCTGACGTTCCTGTAACTCGTTTGCAAGGAGATATATGGGTACGACGTAATGGTACAATGTGGGTATCTCAACCGCAGCTACAGCAAGGAAAAGAACCATCTGTATACATGCCAAACCCAAAAGACATTACTAACTATAAAGAATTAGTGGATTTAGTAGCGGACAAGGTTGCAAAAAGTGATTTTGATACAGTAACTACAAACATGCAGACAGAAATCCGGCAGAATACCAAAGAAATAGGTTTTCGTGCAAAAGCGACTGAAGTGTACTCAAAGACGGATGCCGACAAAAAATTTGCTTATGTTTTGGAAATGGAAGCGGCTTTTAGTTTAACAAATCAAAATATTAATTCTAGGGTTAAAAAAGGCGATGTTATATCCCAGATTAATCAATCAGCTGAGGAAATTCTAATTCAGGGGTCCAGAATTAATCTTATAGGATATGTAACAGCTGAGCATATCAAAGGGAAAGTTTTAGAAGGAGTAACACTTAAAACGAGTGGAAACAGATTTGTTGAAATAAATAAGCAAGACATGAAGATTTTCGATGCAGATAAGCCACGTGGCTATATAGGATTTATGGAAACAAATGATGGAAGTATTCAACCTTCACTCGTCCTTGGTTCTGACAATATTAAATACAGGGGTACAGGATCGTTTTATATTTATCAAGTCATGCCGCGAATTAATGGAGTCGATCAACCTTCTAAAGCATATGCAAAATTTGGGATTTCTAAAGGAGAAAATGCAGAAGGAACTAATATTTGGTCAAACTATATTCAAATGCATAATGACGGTGGACATCTGAGCGTATATTCAGATGGACAATTTCGTTTTCAAAACTTGAATAATATTATTTTTGAATCTGAAGGATGGGCTCCAGGATATGGTTACTTCTCTGTAACTACAACTGAGCCGCATATTTTTACAAATAACTCGGGGCAGTTTACTTTCAAAAGAAAAGGCAGTGACTATAAAATACATTTCGTAAACGGCGCCACCGATCATGATTTAATCATGGGTAATGCAATGATAAGGTCAAGTTTTGTACAAGGTTATAACAATGGCTTGCAGATTAAAGATATGATGGGTCAAGGATGGAAAGATATAGAATTAAGAACACTACGAGCGCAAGAAAATATAAATGCTAATGGCCAAATGTGGGCGAAAGCATTTAATCCTACATCAGCTAGAAATATGAAAGAAAATATAAAAGATATTCCTTTTTCAGCTCTTGATAAAATCATGAGTTTAGCTATCAAACAGTATAACTTCAAGGACGATATGTATGATCTGTATCAAATGCGTGTGAACAAGCCGGAAGAACAAACAGAACCATATACAACAAAAGAAATTGAAACATATTTTGGCATGATTGCAGACGATACGGATGCTATATTTACAGATAAAGAGAAACGGGCCATTAATTTATATAATACTGTTTCTATTCTTATTGCAGCCTTTCAACAGCAGTATCACGAATTTAATGAAGAGTTAACTACTGTTACAGGTGAGAATAAACAACTAAAAACGCAGGTTGCAACATTAACTAGCGATGTGTCCACATTAAAAGAATTAGTACAAAAATTAATAGATGAGAAACCAGAGCAGCCATAAGCTGGTCTTTTTTTATTGCCTA
Organism: Bacillus cereus group sp. BfR-BA-01355; assembly: GCF_022663675.1. NCBI lineage: Bacteria > Bacillati > Bacillota > Bacilli > Caryophanales > Bacillaceae > Bacillus > Bacillus cereus group sp. BfR-BA-01355. The sequence goes on along the minus strand of NZ_JAKUFY010000025.1, from coordinate 53,859 downwards.
AAAGGGGTGGTCGAAGTGGAGGGGTTACAAGATGTACGAAGTGATGTTCAAGAAATCAAGCAAGATATTAAGGACATTCGCTTAGAGATTAAAAGTTTAGAAATGCGGACAACGGGTAACGAAAAAGACATTATTAATATCAACAAACAGCTAGATAAAATCAGCGCTAATACTACATGGATTCTGCGACTTATAGTTGGTGGAATTGTTGGTGGTATTCTCACTTTCTTAATGAAAGGAGGTGGTATGTAATGTTTGAAATTACTGTAATGATTGGAATTGTAGTTGGTCTTTCACAGATTGGAAAAACAATTGGATTACAAACAAAATATGTCCCGTTACTAAATTTAACGCTTGGCATTGTGCTAGGCGTTTTATTTTTGGGCGGAGATATTAAAACAAATATATTTCAAGGAATCATTATCGGACTGTCAGCAAGTGGATTATTTGACCACACAAAAATTATGAAAAAGGATGTTGATGCTAAATGAAAAAGACAATGAAACATATTACTTCGTTCCTTATGATTCTAGTACTTGCTGGTTCTTTTGCTACAAGTGCTTTTGCTGATAGAACGCTTATTATTCCTGATTTACCGAAACAACCATACCGTTATGGTGTAGGTGCTTATGAGGGCGTTGTAGCACATTCTACAGCAACTCCAGAAGCTCCAGCTATTAACATTCAAAAATATGAGTCTCGTACATGGAGAAATGCATTTGTTCACTATGCAGTCGATTGGGACGAAACAATCCAAATCGCTGATACAAAATACATCGCTTATGGTGGCGGTCCTGCTGCTAATAAACGATTTGTACATGTAGAGTTATGCGAAACAGCGGACTATACAAAATTCAAACGCAGCTATGACAAATATGTTAAGTTACTAGCTAAAATCTTACGTGACCGTGGGTTATCTGTAGAAAAAGGATTGTGGACACATAGCGATGTAACTCATTACCTTGGCGGTACGGATCATGAAGATCCAAATGATTACTTAAAGTCTCATGGCGTTTCAGAAGCTCAATTTAGAGCAGATGTACAACGAGCATACAATAATTCTAGTGTGGATGTTTCTGTTCCTGAGAAGCCATCTAAACCATCGGAAGTACCAACAGCAGTAACAGACGGTATCGCCTATATTGAGGGTTACAACGTTAACTTACGTAAAGGACCAGGTACAAGCTATTCTAAAATTCGTCAACTAAACAAACCAGAATCTTATATTGTGTGGGCGGAAAAAGATGGGTGGTTAAATCTTGGTGGAGATCAGTGGATTAAGAACGATCCATCTTATGTAAAATTTAATAAGAAAAGCACAGTAGATTCTTCTATTGTTGGAAAGCGTGTTGTTTCAAAAGTTAACAATCTACGTTTCTATGATGCTCCATCCTGGCAGGATAAAGATGTGGCCGGTTCTGTAGATGCAGGATTAGGATTTACAATTGATGCGAAAGTAAATGTAGATGGTTCACCGCAATATAAAGTACACAATAGCAAAGGAAAAACATACTATATCACAGCAAGTGAAGCCTATGTGTATGTGAAGTAGAAAAAATCAGTTTTTTAATTGAAGCGCACCTCTGATTGTTAGATGCAGATAACAATCGGAGGTGCGCTTTTTAGTGAGGAAATTAAACAAACTTATTTAAAAAGCATTTAGGGATTGAGTTATAAGTGAGGAGATTTTCTTCTATATGTCTTGCAAATGGATCACATGGAAACCTCATAAACTCCCGAGGAACCACCGTATTCTCTTGCACCCGCAAAGTTAATGCCCCATGACAATCACAGCCGCATTTTTTATGAATGGTCGTAATAATAGTTTGATTTATAAAGGTACAATATATGGATGTATCTTTTTGTTATATAGATGATTAATTGCATGTAAATATTAAATCTTGTAGACTAAATAAGTAAATTATTAATATTAAATTATGATTAGAGCTCGTAAGCGTCGAAAACGATTTCAAGGGAATCGAGGAGGGTTAAGGTTAAATGACAATAGAATTAAATAATCTATATAATTTTAAAAATCCAGTTAGGCATTTCTTAGATATAAATAATGTACGTTTTTCATCACCAGTAAATACTATAGAGATTGCTGATTTAGCTTGGACACAACCTATAAACTTTCGTGTGAGAAAAGAAGATGATAAATATAGAACGTTAAAAATGCCAAATATTTTAAACTTTTCATGCGCATATAATAGGTTTAAAGGGGCAAGTGATTTTTTAGATATTTCTAATATAGACCCTCAAAAAAGATTAGTTCCTAATACAGTTACTGGGGATTTTGCAACTGGAGTATATGACGAACAATTAGAAAACGATTTTCACGAATTATGTATATTTGATAATTTAATTAAACTGGATATTAAAAGTTATTACGAAAGAATTTATACACATGACATTGATTTTGAAAGTAGAGGAGACGAAAATTTTTTAACAAATTTAAACTCAGGTAATACAAATGGGCTGATAATGGGTAATTATATTTCGTTATACTTTGCAGAAAAATATTTGAAAAATATAAGCGATGATATTAAAGCTAGATTAAGACAAGAAGGCTTAGAATGTAGTTTTTCATATTTCTCAGATGATTTTTATTTTTTTTGCAATGAAAAAGATAATGAAAATATAGTCAGAATTTTTGATACCGTATTGGAAAAATATAATTTGGAGAGAAATGATGGGAAAATTGAGGTATGGACTTATTTAACATATAATAACTATCAATTGTCGGAGAAATACTGGAAAAAAATTATTTCAGATTGTAAAAATAGATATGATGAGTATAAAAATGATAACCAACTTTATTTTAGTAATCAACTAATCTACCGCATGTCTAATTTAGAAGATGATAAACTAAAAAAAATATTCTTAAATACATTTTTTAAATCAACTTATTTTCAGGAGCTTGATATTGAAAAATTTTCTATCGAATTCTTCAATTATCATCAACTATGTTTTATATTTAAATTTTCTCCTGAAACTATGTTGTATTCTATAAATCATTTGAAAAAAGTGGACCTTTTCTGTGGGAGAGAATTCAAAAGGTTTCTTCATGTACGCTATAAAGAAGTATTGTCAAAACCTTTTAATGAGGAGCAACTATATTATTATTATACGATTAAAATATTAGGGTTTAATTCTATATTAGAAGAAACTGTGGATATAGTTGTTAATAGTAATAATCAATTGCTTGTATCGTATTATTTAAAAGATGGTCTGTTTAATCAAGAACATATCGAAAAGTTAAAATTAAAAATCAAAGAATTTTATTGGTTTCAAAATTATCATTTGATATTATATAGTGATTTAAAAGATGATATGGAAAATAGTATTAATGAGTACTTAATTCCTGAATATGCTACTAGAGATAGGCAAAAACAAAATTATATGGGATTTTATATGGAAAACATAAAAGAGGGGATATCATTTATAAAAGATTTAGAATCCATAAGTGTTAACCTTAATACTTATATGCAGTTATTAATAAATGAACGAGTTGCAGTTTTTGGACAAGAAGATGAAGATAATGATATGGAATGATAGAATGTAAGCTAAAAATCAGGCTCCTATTATATGGGAGCCTGATTTTTTATTTTGCTTATCAAATAAATTGCATATAATCATTTAATCTAGTAGACTGAAAAGTAATTTGTTAGAAAAGGAGTGATAATATGGCAAGAAGTCAACTACTAAAAGATGTAGTAAGTGGACAAGTGAGTATCGAAAATATTTTATTAAGATTGAAGGTTATATTGTCTGATCTAGATAATGATTTAATTATGAGCTGGATTCAAGGAGAGCTGCACGGTTATGAATCAGGTGAAGAGTTGCCTGCGTATAGAATATTAAAAGGTTCTCCTGTAGGTACATATTTAATTAACGGCCATGCAAAATATTCAAATGCTCAGGTACCAATAGAAGCTGTATTGAAAAAAGAAATGATAGAACAACTGATTACTGTTAATGTGAAAGACAGCATTAAGACTCTTGAAGAAATCTTGAATAGTGAAAGCAAAGAAAAATACGGTAAAGTTATACCGACTACTATATGCCATGGTATATCAAATGATGATTTACAAATAATTGGAATGACAATAAAATGTGCTTCAAATCTAATTAGTGGAATAGTATCTAAAGTCAAATCAAAATTAGTCGATATTATTATGGAATTAGAGAAACAATACGATAATTTGGATGAGATGGATATAAAATCTCAAGTAGATGAAGATACTTCTAAAAAGGAACAGGTTATTCTTAACATTGAGCAAATAATTTTTGACGAGTCTATAAAATTGGGCGATAAGAATAAACTAAGTAGGGCTGGAATAGGTAATTGGTTTGGGTGGGGAAAATGAGTATAAAAATTGGAAATAAGAATAAAATTAAAAACTCTAATATTGGCCATCAATATAATGCTCCGCCCCCAAATAAAAATAAGACATTCGTTGAAAGACATCCTATTCTCGTTTCGTTTTTAGTTTCATTAGTAGTAGGATTTATTTTACTCTTTTCTTTTTGGAAAAGTATTGTAGAGTGGATAGAAAAAATGTTTTAATACTGTTGCATATAAAAGAACCGGCAAATAAATCCGGTTCTTTTTTTATTCATTTCTCCATTCTATTAAAGTACGTTTCTTGCAACTTCCACAATCAAAATAACCATTTCCTTTTGTAATTCTTTGTTTGTGATTACAGTTAGGGCACTGGATTTCTTGCTTTTCAAATGTTGCATAAATAAAGCCTAATGAAAAAAGAAACAGTGGAACAGCGAAAAATAACCCGACTATTGTGATACCTAAAATAACAGAAAAAATGATACCAAAAATGCCGAAAACCAATGAAGTTTTACGGCCGAATTTTTCTTTTCCGGAACTCTTTTTTTGATCCACTTCAATGATAAACGTATTACCGTCTGCCGTTGTTTTTGTCTCCATATTTCTCCTCCTTTATTACTTTCAAATAAGTATATCAGAGTATTCAGAAATGTATTTACAAATAAAAACAGTACATTTATTTTATGTACTGTACAACGTCCTCAATAAGGTATGTTTTATCCATACCTTTTTCTTCAGCTAATTGGTTTAAAGCGTCTAGGATTGACTTTAATGTGTCAAAACGTACAAGACCAACCTCACCATTAACTAGATTACTAATAGTGGCTGGACGAACTTTTGATTCCACTGCTAACTTGTTTTTGGTAATCCCAATTTCCTCCATCGTTTCTCCTAAAGTGAATACCATAGAACTCATGGTAATACCTCCGTTCATTCCGATCATTTATTACTTTTCATTTTACACAATTTACATATCAAAGTAAAACTTTTTTCGGAAGACTATTGACGTATGACTCCTAGAGTTATATATTGTTACTAACAAAGTTTTACTTCTAGAGTCATACTTTTGTATAAATGTGAAGGGTGGAACAGTATAGATGCAAAAAATAAGCGATTACTTCGGTTTAGAAACAAAATCTGATTGTATTTGGTTTTATGGTTTTTATACTGTAGCTTCGGTTTTATTCCTTATCAATATGCTTATAGCTCATGTGCTATAAGCTCTTTCGTTAACTAAATATCGGACAACCTCCAGCCTCGTGAATATCCTCATTCGAAAAAACAGATATACACGAGGTCTAGTTTCCTATTGTCTTTTTTAGGTAACTAAGAGGAGGATCCACACGAGGAATGACCTAACACTCGTTAAACTTGAACAGGTTAGCTAAGCCAACGTCAGAAAGTTAAGCGTCCTAACGAATAACGTTTCCTTGTTTGCGTTGTTAGGAGTCTAGGCGAGTACGGCCATTAACGGTACGGCGGTTGCTTGGCGTGTTACGGCACGGGTAGCAGCTGATAATGAAAGAATTATAGGTTACGAGTAATGAAGGATACGCCAGTAGTGCATTTCCTTTCCTGATTCTTTCTGCAGATAGGACAAGCTTTATCTGTAAAAAGTCAGCTGTGTAAGAGATTACAGCGTTTAAACAGGGTGTTACTATACGGATTCCTTAACCCGATAGACCATGATTGACAGAACGTCTACTTTACAACGCTTTTTATTTTTGAAGCGTTGTAAGGTAGTCATTCTCTGCCCTAGCCGTTGTCCTGTACCCTCATCCCATGATTGTCTGCCGAAAGCAAAAGTCAAGTGTAAAAAGAAAAATAAAGATAAAAACTTATTAAGGCTGGAGGGGGAGGAATTACTCCTCGATGGTCCAGATCTCCACAATTGGTTTACCGAGTTCTTTGCAGATTAGATAGGCCGTATCAAAACGAGGTTTAGTACGATTACGAACAATTGCACTAAGAGTAGAGTCGTCAACTCCAATACGTTTTGCAAAATCACTCTGTTTAATTTCAAGTTCTGCAAAGATTACTTTAAGTCTACATTTAAACTTCATATACACTCACCTCAAGAATTTACTTTCTATATGCAGAAATAAACTCCTTTATAAATAGTACAGGCTAAAAAGAAAAAAATTGGTGTGGACGTGCAAAAATAGTTCTCTAGGTCATATACCTATATTAAGACCACGAGGAATACCAAGTAGAACTAAGGGCATCAAGAGGGGAAAGGTGGGGAATAATGAGACCTGGATATAAGTATTTGCCTCGTATGCAGCTGTATCCGTCACAAACCTTGTTTAACATGTACACAGAAGCGGACGACGAAAATGAAGTGCGTTGTGTGTACGATCACATTGCAAAACACGATATGCTACAAAATTCAAATTACATCGATATCGTCGATTTATTAGGGGAAGAGGAACCTTATGGACCGTATAACGAGATAGGGATTCAGAAAAGGATTGATGCGTATTTAGATGTTTGTAAACAGTGGAGGGATGAATAATGAGATGGCAATATGATTACTTAAATGACACTCCGTATTTGTATTCATCAAAAGAGCTAAGAAACATGTATAAGGAGTCCAGAGGAAAAGGAGAGGCTAATTCTATCGTAAAGCATATGGAAAGACATGAGGTGTTTAACAATAAAGAATACCGAGGTTATTACAGCTTATCTAACGATATTATTGAGGATCTATACGGGGAAGAGGAAGAAATTCTTGAATGGGATGAAATGGTTAATCAGTATCAACCGATTCTCACGTCAAAAGGATTACAACTAAAGAGAAAGAGGGATTCGATATGACACTTGCTGGGGAAGTTGTAGTAATTTGGACAGTGACAGGATTGTCTGTAGTGGCGATGAAGGCAGCTGAGAAAATGGGGATGAGTGTTCCACATTGGCTTCCACGTATGACGATGTATACAACTCTTACCGGCTCGTTTTTGTATCTTCTACGTTATGTGCTAATGGTGTTTCTTTGAAGGAATGGAACCTAGAATCATGGGACACTTTGTTATATAAGAAAAACAACTTGTATGTAGATCTTCCAGTAAAGAGCAACTATATCCTTTAAGGATATATAAGGAGTGAACCCCTATGCTTGAATTGTTATTAATACCTGCAGTTTCGCTCGGGTACGCTTTGCTAAATGATAGTTTAAAAGGTAAAGAGGATGATAGAAAGAAGATACAAGTATTCTTTGAAGTAAGTGGGATTGCAATTAGGAAGGATGAAAAATTACATTATCCGGTTTTTCTCGAAAGAAAAGAAGATGATCGTAGTACGACTTATGTATATAAACTTCCGTTAGGGATGCCATCTAAATTAATACAAAAGGTTGAGGATGTTGTAAGTGAAGGATTAAATAAGCCTGTACGTATCAAATACGATAACTACAAGATAATGATTCGGGTATTCAGTAAACGTATCCCAAAAAAGTGGTGTTGGAATGAAGGGCTAGTAAAAAAAGGTGAATGGCAAGTACCGATGGGGCAAAGCCTCGAGAAGTTAATTTATCATGACTTTGATAAAACTCCTCATATGGTACTAGGTGGTCTTACACGAATGGGGAAAACAGTATTTATGAAAGTACTACTTACTACCTTGATTGAGGCGAACCCTGAAAATGCTCACGTATATTTAATTGATTTAAAGGAAAAGGGATTAGAATTTAGCGAGTTTAGCGGCTTAAAACAGGTGGTGGAAGTGGCTGACTCTGTAGAAAAAGCACATCATGTACTAAAACAAATAATGAAAAAAATCGAAGAGCGTGGAAAATTCATGAAGGAAAATGGTTACAAAAATATTGTTGAAACAAAAGAAAAAGATCGGTATTTCGTTATTGTTGACGAAGGTGCCGTGCTTGCTCCGGCCAAAGGATTACCACGTCATGTTAATAAGATCCGAGAAGAGTGTCAGTACATGCTGAGTTATATAGCGACTGTATCGGGTGGATTAGGATTTCGTTTGATTTTGGCTACACAGTATCCTACAGTCACATCAATTCCATCAGTAGTAAAGCAGATGTCTGATGCGAAGTTAGGATTTCGTCTACCAACATATAAGGCTTCTGAGGTTGTTCTTGATGAATCGGGGCTAGAAACATTGCCGTCCTTACCTGGTAGAGCTATTTATAAAACTGATCGACTAACTGAGTTGCAGGTACCGTTTATTAGCGATGAAATGATGTGGGAACATCTAAAACAATACGAGGTGAAAAAAGATGAACATCCAGACACATATCAAAATAAACCGTCAGATGACGATTCTGACCTCGATTAGAAAGCTGAAATTCGCAACACGTAGGCATCTAATGGCGGTGCACGATATGGGAGGGATTCGTAACGCGAATCGTATTTTAAAAGACCTCAGTCCTTATGTAAATAACGCAGTGTATCAAAAAGAATACGTGTATTACTTAAATAAAAAGGGCCGTGAACTGTTCGACGATACTGAGAAGATTGTACCAAATAGTCGACTAGCACACAGCTTAATGAGAAATGAAGCGTGGCTCTATCTGTTTTGTCCTGACGACTGGCAGATAGAAACACCTATACGTTATAAAGTAGATGATAAAAAGAAGACAATTATTCCTGATGTGAAGTTCAGGGATGAAGAAGGTACACTAAATGCTGTTGAAATAGATCGTACGCAAATGATGATTGTGAACGCTGAAAAGATGAGCAGGTATAGGGAATTTTCGTTATACTACAAAAACAAATACAACGGAAAAATACCTCTCATTCATTTCTTTACTATGACAGAATACAGACAAAAAAAGCTGGAGCAACTTGCAGCTAAATACGATGTGTATGCGAAAGTTTATGTGGTTCCAGGTGTTTCATGATGAAAAATTACTGGACTCGTGTAAACATTTTAGGGTGTAATAACCGGTTGTGGATTAACGGCGAAAGTGGTGCGGTTTATCAAAGTAAAAGAGACAGTAAACGATGGATGTGGCGAAACAATATTATCGATGCACCGGATCTGGATAGTGCTGAAAAGGTTATAAGGTTACTGAACTTACAGCCTGAAACGCACAGAAAGTTGTTTAGTGGTCTAATTACAAGGAAGAGGTGATTCACCTATGAAATTATTACCACCTCCACAAATCAATCCAATCAATAAGGATGCTGTAATTGATGACTTGAAAAGACGATTAGCAGCAACTGAATTCCAGCGCGATCACTATGAACACTTATACTGGGAATCAAATAGGGAAGCTTATAAATATTGGTGCGAATTGAATTCTAAAAAAGCATTGGATTCAAAGTAGAAATGAGGAGGGGAATTATATGACTTCTATCAAAGTTAACGGTGAATATATAGCTCCAAAAGGAAGCACGATTTGCGAATGGTGTAAACGTACACTAAAAAAAGGAGAATGGGTAAAAAATAATTTTGAATACGGTATCTTTCATGAAGAATGTCACGATGAGTACATGGCGAACGAATTTCCATATGATTACGGTAGATGGGGAAATGATATTACAGAGGACGATGTAGACTAAAACCTTAGAACCCTAACAGTAATAATACTTATATATTATTACTAATGATATACTCTATATATAATATATATTTATAAGTTATATATTTATATTATATATATAAGGTATATTTTTTATAGAGGGGGTTCTTTTTTGTTTTTGTTTTTATTAGATGTTGTTGTGTATTGTTTACCCCCTCCTAATTTTTTGAGATTTATATATTTTTATTCTGACGACTGTAGAAAGTCGTCTTTTTACATTGGTAATAGATTGCCAGTTTTCGCGGTTAATCATATAATTTAATCATGATTATTCTTAGCAACAAACAGGAGAGGGTGTGTAAAAATTGCGGTATGCTGTGTATGTACGTGTATCAACTGATAAGGACGAACAAGTATCATCAGTTGAAAATCAGGTTGATATTTGCCGATACTGGATTGAGAAAAATGGTTATGAATGGGATCAGAATGCTGTGTATTTTGACGATGGTATTTCGGGTACCGCATGGCTTGAGCGCCATGCGATGCAGCTTATATTACAGAAAGTTAGGAAAAATGAATTAGATACGGTAGTTTTTAAATCGATACACCGCTTAGCCCGCGACCTTAAAGATGCGCTAGAGATTAAAGAAATATTACTTGGTCATGGGGTGCGTTTAGTAACAATTGAGGAAGGTTACGATAGTTACTATGAGGGTAATAATGATATGAAATTCGAGATATATGCGATGTTTGCTGCGCAACTCCCTAAGACATTATCAACATCCATCTCAGCAGCATTAAGTGCTAAAGTAAGACGTGGGGAGCATACAGGAACCATTCCTTTTGGTTATGATCGTATTGATAAAAAATTAATAATTAATGAGGAGGAAGCGCTCCTTGTTAAGGAAATGTTTGACTGGTATGAAGACGGGCGAGGATATCGTATGATTGCTAATAACTTAAATAAAAAGGGATGCAGGACAAGATTCGGAAACTTATGGTCTGAGGCATCTGTAAAAACAATAGTCACTAACTCTTTATATACTGGTGAACATGTAATGCACAAATATAAAACAGTAAAAGTTGATGGTAAAAAGAAAACCGTTAAAAATCCTAAAGAGAAGTGGTTAGTATTTGAAAATCACCATGATGCTATAATTTCAAAAGAACAATGGGAACGTATAAATCCAGTAAGTGGCGTGAAGGATAAAAAAACAAAATCAGATTATCGTAATGAGTTTCGGGGAATAGTATGGTGTGCACACTGTGGTAAAAGAGTAAGAGCAATTTATGCTGGAGTACGCAGTAAATATGAGCGCGTGTATATGAAATGTTCGACGTATAAGGCGTACGGAACATGTGTAAATCATATACCAGTCCGATATGAAGATTTTCGTAATTTAATCTTAGAACGATTAAAACAAAAGCAGGAGTATATTGAAACTAGATTAGTTGCACAAATTAAGGACAAGCTGCAAGAAAAAATAGCAAAATCAAAAAAGACGATTAAACAGCTGGGGAGTAAAAAAGAAAAACTATTAGAACTTTACATGGACTCGTTCATTGATAAAGAAACTTTCGTTAATCGAAACAGGAAATTAGAAGATGAGATGACAGCTCAGGAACTTCAATTACTTAAATTAAAAGATAAAGATATTCAAAACAGGGAAACAAAGGATATACAGGATGCTTTTATGCTGTTGCAGGAGGAACAGGACTTACATAAAGCTTTTCAGAAACTAATAAAAAAAATAGTGTTTTATCAAGATGGGAAGCTAGATATAGAATATACTTTTGATTATTAATTTTTGTAGCTATTGATATAATGAACATCAAGTAATAACTGGCAGCAAACACAAAATAAATGGTTAGATTATTGGTTGTACGGAATTGAAAATGGAATTATGGATGAACCAATGGTTGATGTGCAAAGAGAAAATAAATCGTGGCAAAAGATAAAAAATTGGCCAGATCCAGCGGCTGTACCTTCAAAAATCCGTATGTATTTAAGTAATAAATCAGTCAATTTGCGACTAAGTATGGGATCGGTTAATAAAGTTTTCTCATTCGTAGATGATGCACAAATAAAATCAAATCAATTAGTAGCAAACCCAGAATTAGAAGTAGCCAATCGATTAGTATATACAATGCCTGTACTGCAAAAAGATACGCGTATAAGTGGTATACCAAAGATTTCAATTACAGGAAATATTGATCAATCTGTATCAAATTTAACAGCATTACTTGTTGACTATGGAGGAGCGAAGCCGGAAATCGTAACGAGAGGCTGGATGGATCCACAAAACTTAAAGAGTATAGAAAATTCAACGGCGATTCAACCGGGCAAAGATTATACATTTACATGGGACATGCAGCCAGATGATTATGTATTTAAAGTGGGGCATCAAATCGGAGTTGTTTTAATTGCAAGTGATTATGATTATACAATTAGACCGAAAGCTGGAACGAAACTTACAGTGAAATTAAGTGAAGTGACATTGCCGATTGTGAAATAAATATTTTTTCTAAAGAGCTTACTAAAGTAAGCTCTTTAATTTACAGTCTGAATTTTTAATTTTTATATTTCAAATTGGAAGGTTATGTAATACAATATCATTATATTCTATGGAAAGTGAGTGATATATTATGACAGTCAGCTCTTTCAAAATCTCATTAAAATTCGAGGTACAGGAAGATTAGTTGAATTGAAATCTTCCGTACGTAAAAACGGAGGAGAAAATAAATGTTTAGTTTTTATAGTACACTTTGTACGGAACTGTATGATTACACAAAACCAGTCGGTTATTCTTTAAATGGTGATATTGAGTATTACAAAGAACGTTTAAAAGATTGTAGAGGAAGAATCCTCGAAGCTGCAGTAGGTTCAGGGCGTGTCATCATTCCACTTCTAGAGGCTGGTTTTACAGTAGATGGGATAGATTATTCACCTGAAATGCTAGATTCTTGCCGTAAGCGCTGTAAAGAGAGAGGCTTACATCCTAATTTATATGAAGGAAGCTTGCAACAATTATCACTTCCGCATAAATATGAGGCAATTATCATTCCTACTGGATCTTTTTGTTTAATTGAAAATCGTGTCGATTCTATAAACGCATTGAAATATTTTTATGAACATCTTAATCCAGGCGGACGATTAATCGTAGATATTATGCTTCCGTATGACTGGAAGACTGGGGAAATTCATACATCGACTTTTTCTTTGCCGAGCGGAGACGGAATCACATTAGAAAATAAATCAATTGAAATAGATTGGCTGAACCAAGTTACTGTATCATATTTGAAATATGAAAAGTGGAGTAAAGGACAGTTAGTACAAACAGAACTACAACGCTTTGCGGTACGTTGGTATGGAATAGAAGAGTTTAAACTTCTGTTAGAAAGTATAGGTTTCTCTAATATTACTTGCTCTGCTGAATATGCTTATAAAAACGAACCGTCAAATGCAAATCAAATGTTTACTTTTGAAGCTGTGCGAAAAGAATAGAACTAATACTATGAATAAAAAAATAAGGCAATCGATTAAAAATCGGCTGCCTTATTTTTAATTTTATGTAATTGTTTATAGAGAAAGATCGGAGGGAAATAAATGAAACTTATATTAATATTTGGCCCACAAGCAGTTGGGAAAATGACAGTGGGTCAAGAATTAGCAACATTAACCGGTTTAAAACTTTTTCATAACCACATGACAATTGATTTAGTAAGTCCAATTTTTGATTACAGTACGACAGAAGCAAAAAGGCTAGTAAGTTTATTTCGTAATGAAATATTTGAAGAAGTATCTAAAAGTGATTTATCTGGAATGATTTTTACGTATGTATGGGCATTTGACCTCCAATCGGATTGGGATTATATACATTATGTAGAAAGTATTTTTGAATCAAAAGGTGGGACAGTGTATTTTATAGAGCTGGAAGCGGAATTAGATGAAAGATTAGAACGGAATAAAAGTCCGAATAGATTAGAACATAAACCGAAAAAAAGAGATATTGAGTGGTCTCAAAATAATTTGAAAGAGACGATGAAAAAGCATAGATTAAACTCTCTTCATGGTGAAATTGAAAAAGAAGAGTATATAAAAATTAATAACACGTATTTGAGTGCAAAAGAAGTAGCGGAAATGATTAAAGAGAAGTTTCAATTGTAAAATTTTTGAAGTCTATTTCGTTTCCATTGTCTAAGCATTCTCCTACTAATTACATATACTATTTATGTTAAAATCGGTCGCTATTTTAATATATATAACTATACAGGGAAGAGGAGAGAATAAATTTGGAAAACGTAGAACAAGATAGAATTGAAAATCAAGTGTATTCAAATCGTGTAGTAAGATCAGAATTTGATGCGAATTGGGAAACTTGTATATCAAAGAGTGGTTATGTAATTTATGTAGCAACAAGTAATAATGCTGAAGTAATAGTGCTTCTTGCAGATGGTTCAAGTAAATTATTAATTTTTGAAAAAGGCGGTAAAGTAGTAGTAGGTGGCGGTGGAACAAGTCATTACAGTAAGCCGCATATTGCAATAAATATTTAAGGTAAAACATGTTAATTGAGAAGAAGCTGGAAAACGGTTAGTCATTCATATTTAGAGAATGACTAACCGTTTTTAAATGTGGTTTTTGAAGAATTATATAAGCAATATAAAAAGCATTTCCTATTTCGGCAAATGCTTTTTATATGTTATAGTATAATAGTGTCCTAAAGTAATGTTATTTTAATATATTTCAAATTTTGTTGTGTATTATTTTTATATTAAATTAGCACCTAAAGTATTTTTTTATATAAGGAGTAATAATTAGAGAAATGAAAAATATAGACTTTATACTAGAAAGTGATGAGGCATTAAAACCGTCTGAACGATTAGTGCTATTATTATTAGAGAAGCATAGAATGTTATATACGAACGATCTATTGGCATTATCAAATTTATCATATAAAACATTAACAGATTCATTAACGGCGCTTGTTTTAAAATCGTATGTGTTAAAGGAAACAGGTAAGGGAAGAAGACAGAATTGCTATAGATTAGTATGATAAGGCAGCTGTTTTAGAGAATTTTACATATGTTTTTTTCAAACGTAAGGTGAAAAAAGTTTTTTGTTTTCAAACGAAAAACTCAATATAAGAGGGACGAAGATAGTGGCGTTTCATTTTTGTAAACGTAATTATTTCTTCATTGAAAATACAAAAAAATAAACCGCATAAAACAGAAATAAAAAAACAATCCATTTTTAAAATGGATTGTTTTTTTTATTGGAATAATATTATTTGATATGTTGAAAGCATGAATAGCAGAATAAACATTACCTGTTTTATTTCATGCAACTGAACAAATATGATGAAAACTATGTGTATAGTTTTTTGCTTGCTTTTTCAGTAACTCTAATGAAATCATGGTCTTCATTGTTTAAAGGCAGTATTTTTAACATTATTGCTATTCAGCATTAAGCACAAAAAGGGATATATAATATTATTATGTAAACTTAAGGTTTTAAAAGGAAAATGTAATAATTAATAGAACATGTAGAAGGAGATGCTTAAATAGTTTGAAGGATGGGAGATTATTATGGAGCATTTACAATCAATAGCACAAGCTGTTATAAGTGGTCATAAGGGAAAAGTAGTGAAGTTTATAAAGGCGAGTCCAAGTATTGTTAACGAATGTAGTGAAGATGGCTGGACACCACTTCATTTAGCAGCTTATTTTGGACAAAAAGAAATAGCGAGTTTTCTTTTAGAAAGCGGTGCAGATATACATAGTAGAGCGAAAAACGAAAATGAAAATACGCCTTTGCAAGCAGCAATCGCGAACAAGCAAAGTGAACTTGTTGCTTTCTTAATTGAAAAAGGATCAAATGTAAATATTATGCAAAGTGGTGGCTGGACAGGACTTCACGAAGCGGCATTATTAGGAAATGAAGAAATAATTATGCTACTCCTTAAAAATGGAGCTAATAAGATGATAAAGAAAAATGATGGGAAAACAGCGTATGATATTGCATTAGAAAAAGGATATGATCACCTTTTACATCATTTGAAACAGGAAGTGAACTTATGATGAATAAATGGAGTGTTGGTATATTTTTATTTAATGAAGTAGAAGTGTTAGATTTTGCAGGACCATTTGAAGTTTTTTCTGTAACTGAGGTGAATGAAGAAAAACCATTTACTGTTTATACAGTTAGCGAGAATGGAGAAATGATTACAGCAAGGAATGGATTGAAGGTACAGCCAGATTATAGTATTGAAAATTTACCACCAGTGGATATTTTAATAATTCCGGGTGGGCTAGGTGCTAGAAAATATGAAATAAAAAATGAAATAGTAATAAAATGGATTCGCCAACAAATGAAAGAAGTAAAGCTGATGACTTCAGTTTGTACAGGAGCGTTATTACTGGCGAAAGCAGGTTTACTGGAAGGGTTAAAAGCAACAACACATTGGGCTAGTATTGAAAAGTTTAAAAATGAGTTTCAAAATGTTGAAGTTATAGAAAATGTAAAGTTTGTAGATGAAGGACATATTATAACATCTGCCGGAATTTCAGCTGGAATTAATATGGCATTTCATATTGTGAAAAACTTGTTAGGTGTGCATGTTGCGGAGGACACAGCGAAGCGAATGGAGTATGATATTAGTTTGCCAAATTAAAAAGCCCGGATTGGGCTTTTTATATTGAATGAATATAGTTAAGCTCTTCATCACTCAAAATAGGGCGAACAGATGCATTTGCATTTTCTTGTGCTTGCGTTCCTGACTTCGCACCAGGAATTACAACACTTACTGCCGGATGAGAGAGTACATAGCGAAGTGCAAGTTGCCCTAGGGTCTGATTTTTTTTTGAGAGCAACCGAAGTTTCTCTACGGTTTGTAAGTCTTCTTGAAACCAAGTTTCATTTGGCCAATCTTTGCGTAAATCTCCATCTGGAAAAATTGTTTTATTTGTAAATTTTCCAGTTAAAATGCCCATTTTTAATGGACCACGAATAACAGCCCCTAGATTTTTCTCTTGTAAGAATGGTAATATATCTTTTTCTGGTTTTCGATTTAATATATTGTAATCAAGTTGTACGATATCAATTTCGTTGTTGTTATTGAAATGATGAATGTATTGTAAATCATGAGTCGAAACACCGACTGCTCTTACTTTGCCATCACGTTTTAATATGTCAAATGCACGTAGAAATGCTTCTGTTTCTCTACGATTATGCCACCAAATATGACAAAAATAAAGATCAATATAATCTGTTTGAAGACGTTGTAAACTTGTTTCAAATACGGCGATGATTTTTTCAGGAGTATCATATACAGGAACGCCATTAGGGTCGTAGTGATGTCCGATTAAACCACCTTTCGTTGATAGTATAATATCATTACGATGTCCTTTAATCGCGGTAGCCACCAACTTTTCACTATGTCCTAAACCATACACATCCGCAGTATCAATAAAATTCACACCACACTCAATGGCTTTTTTTATAGCAGTTATAGATTGTTTATCGTTAACAGGTCCCCATTCATCACCACCGATTGCCCATGCCCCAAAACCTATTTCAGAAACAGTTATTCCAGTGTTACCTAATGTGCGGTAATGCATATTTTCCCTCCTTGTAAGCATGTTATAACATGGATATGTAGGGAAGGAATTTTGTGTGTGAAAAAACTCTTCTACAATAGTAGAAAAAGAATTACAGAAACTACTATTTTATAGCAGCATGTATAAAAAAAATCGGTGTAAATATGGAAATGTCGTCGAATGCTATCTTTAATTGGTTAATTTATGGGATATTTTTGTGAAGGAGTTTATTTTATAAGAATAGAATTTAGTTTAGTAAGAAAACGTGCCGATGGTAGTGAAAAATATGGGTTAGGGGGATTTGAATGAGGAAACTCAAACGAGTAAATGTTCCTAATATACCAGAGCAGTTATCACAACCTAGTGACAAGCGTAGGATAAATAAAAAGAAGTTAAGGCGACTTATTTTAATGGTCCTTTTTATTGCAGCAACTACTCTGTACGTTCAATATATTTTAACGAAACAACAAGAAGTAATTGATAAGAAGAAAGGTACGATTACGGATCAAAAGGAACAATTAGTATCTTTAAAGAAAGATAAAGATTCTTTAAAGACTAACATAGAAAATTTAACAGACGATGAGGAAGAAATTTTGAAGTTTGCGAGAAAAGAGTATCAATTTTCTAAGTCAAATGAAACTATATTTGTGATGCCCAAGTAATGAAAAAAATAGTTAGCCGTCGCTAACTGTTTTTTTATGTATGAATGTAATGGTACAAGGAATAATCACATATTGTAAAAATGAAGAGTTTAAGCTATTTTCATAGATATGGAATATGCACTAAAATAAATGTTGTTAAAATTCTGTCAATTATATTATAATACAAGGTAAGCGGATACATTTTTTAATCAACGTTGAGTTCCTCGCTCATACGACTATTAAGAAACCCGTTATCCTCGTATACGAAAGGAAGATAGCTGTGTACGCTTCAAATACAATTTATATCGTAGGGGATGCGAAAGCACCTCAAAATAATCCCATTACTGAAAAGTTTAAAAGCTATTTCGTAGCATTTGTACTTGTTAAGGATACAGGGGAAATTGTAGATGCAGACTGCTCAGCGACAATTGCATTAACATCTCAATTTGTTAAATATTTATTTCTACATAAAAATATAAATGACCCGGCGTTAGTAATGGAAGTAAAGAACCGATATTTCGGCTCTTCTCAAAAAGCGTTACTTGTAGCGCTAAAAGATGCACAGAAAAAATATAATCAGATTGCTGCTTTGTCTACTCAATCATAGACAAAATCCAGCCGTAAGAATCATTCTTATGGCTGGATTTTTTTATTTCACATTATCATCCTACATCAAAAGTAAACGGAAACAAAGTAGAGAGATAGGAGAGTAAATGCCCAATAGGTTTACTTAATAATCTGTGGGTATAAATCTCCGGTGGATTAAAATTTCACTTCATTGGAGAACGAAAGGATGAACAAAATGAAAATTACAGATGTAAAAGTAAATCGTAGACGTGTAAAACTTCATACACCGTTTAAAACCGCGCTTCGTACTGTAACAGAAATTGAAAGTATAGATGTTTATATTCATACAGATGAAGGAGTGATTGGTAAGGGAGCTGCAGCCGCAACGCCAGTTATTACGGGTGATTTCACCAGTGGAATAGAAGAAGCGATTTTAGGACCGATGCGTTCATGTTTAATTGGTCAAGATATCATTCAGTTTCAGCAGTTACTACAGCGCATTCAAATGAGTTGTATTAGAAATTCAAGTGCGAAAGCAGCGGTAGATATCGCTTTATATGATGTATATTGCCAATATCAAAAGGTGCCGTTATATGCATTGTTAGGCGGGAAGAAAGAAATTTATACGGATATTACAGTGAGTGTGGATGAGCCTGTATTAATGGCAAAAGAAGCGAAGAAACATATAGAAAAAGGATTTCAAACATTAAAGATTAAAGTGGGTAAAGAGGCGCATTTAGATTTGGAACGTATTGAGGCAATTCGAAATGTGGTACCAAGAAATACGACATTACGTTTAGATGCGAATCAAGGTTGGAGTCCAAAAGAAGCGGTCTCTATCATTCAAGGGATGGAAAATCGTAATTTAAATATAGAATTTATTGAACAACCAGTACACGCGAAAGATTGGGATGGGTTAAAGTACGTCAAAGATCGTGTGCAAACGCCAATTATGGCCGATGAAAGTATATTTTCAGCAAGTGATGCATTAAAGCTCGTTCAAGGAAGATATGCAGACTTAATTAATATTAAATTAATGAAATGTGGTGGCATACGTGAAGCATGGCGTATTGCAGATATCGCAGAAACAGCTGGTGTGAAGTGTATGGTGGGAAGCATGATGGAATCTTCACTTTCCGTTAGTGCTGTTGCGCATTTAGCGGCAGCGCATCCTAATATTCATTATTTTGATCTTGATGCACCGCTTTGGTTAATGGAAGAGCCGGAAGGAATGACTTATTCTGGATCAAAGGTAAACCTTCAATCGACAGTGAATAGTAAGTCTTAGGAGAAGAGACTAGTAAACTATTTTTTTAAGGGGGATATATATGAAAAAAGTAGGAACTGCATTTTTAACAACTTTATTTATATTTTCATCGTTTACATCGGCAAATGCTGAAGAAAAGAAGGATAATAAAGCATTTATAGATGTATCTGCTGCAACGTTATGGACAGCACCTGATGCATTAAGGCCAATCGATACACCGAGTGCAACAAATCCAGTGGATCTATGGAAATGGACGAAATCAATGACACTTGACGAGAAACTATGGTTAACAAATGCAAATAAATTAGAAACACAAGCGTTACTCGGTCAAGAAGTAACTGTTATTGATAAGAAAGGCGAGTGGGTGAAGGTATTAGTGCATGGACAGCCAACGCCACGAAATGAAGAAGGTTATCCGGGCTGGATGCCTGAAAAGCAATTAACATATAATCAAGAATTTGCAGATAAAACAAATGAACCTTTTGTGTTAATAACAAAGCCAACAGCGATTTTATATATAAATCCTTCTGAAAAACATAAATCACTTGAAGTCAGTTATAATACAAGACTGCCGCTATTAAGTGAAGACACAATTTCATACCGTGTATTGTTGCCAAATGGTCAGAAAGCATGGCTACGAAAAAATGATGGAACAGTTTACCGCTCTCAAACTGATATTCCAAAACCGACCGCTGATGATTTAATTAACACAGGGAAAATGTTTTTAGGTTTACCGTATATATGGGCTGGTACAAGTGGTTTTGGATTTGATTGCTCTGGCTTCACGCATACGATCTATAAATCGCACGGCATTACAATTCCGCGAGATTCTGGACCGCAATCAAGAGCAGGGGTTGCAGTTGATAAAGAAAACTTACAAAAGGGAGATTTAATTTTCTTTGCACATGATCAAGGGAAAGGTAGTGTCCATCACGTTGCAATGTATATTGGTGATGGCAATATGATTCACTCACCAAGAGCTGAAAGGTCGGTAGAGATTATACCACTAAATACACCAGGATATATAGAAGAATACGCTGGTGCTCGTCGTTACTTACCTTAAAAATAGAGGGGGTTTTTAAATGAAAAAAGTTGTTCGTTACTCATTAGTTAGTACCCTATTAGTTTCTTCATTTTTAGTTGGCTGCGCAAAAGAAAAAACTACAACAAAGCCGAAAGATGAAAAGAAAGTATTACAGTTACTAGAAACGGGTGAAATTCCGTCGTTAAACTCAGTGAAAGTCACAGATGCAATCTCGTTTAACGTTTTGAATAACGTAATGGAAGGACTATTCCGTCTATCGAAAAATGATGAAGTAATTGAGGCAGGCGCACAAAAATATGAAGTGAGTAAAGATGGAAAGACATATACATTTCATTTGCGTGATGCGAAATGGTCAAACGGAGATCCAGTAACCGCTCATGATTACGTATACGCTTGGAAGCAATTGATTAATCCAGATACCGCTTCTCAATATGCATACATTGCGTACGATGTGAAAAACGCTGAGAAGATAAATAAAAAACAACTAGGTCTAGATGAATTAGGAGTAAAAGCGAAGGATGATAAAACGTTCGTCGTAGAGCTAGAACATCCTGTACCGTATTTTACGAAATTATTAATTTTACCATCCTTCTATCCAATTAACGAAAAATATGCGAAAGAGCAAGGTGATAAATACGGATTAGAAGCAAATAAAGCGGTATATAATGGACCATTTACATTATCAGAGTGGAAGCATGAAGCTAGCTTTACAATGAAGAAAAACGATAAGTATTGGGATAAAAAAGAAGTGAAGTTAGATGAAGTAAACTATCAAATTGTAAAAGAAATTTCAACTGCGGTAAATTTATATGAAACAGATAAAGTTGATAGAGCTGTTATTTCTACAGAATTCATGGATAAATATAAAAATAATAAAGAGCTAAAACAATATACAGATCCAGTTATGTACTTCTTCCGATTTAATGAAAATGTACCGATTCTTAAAAATAAAAATGCACGTCTTGCGCTAAGTACAGTTTTTGATAAGAAAGGACTTGCGGATTCATTTTTAAATGATGGTTCGGTTGCTGCAAACTATTACGTACCAAAAGGATTTTTAAAGGGACCAGGTAAAAAAGATTTTAGAAGTACGGCAGGTGAGTTTAATAAAACTGATGTAAAAAAAGCGAAAGAATATTGGGAAAAGGCAAAGCAAGAAACAGGTACAGATGAAGTGACGTTAGAACTATTAAATTATGACTTAGAAAACTTTAAAAAAGTTGGAGAGTACATTAAAGAGCAGCTTGAGAAAAATTTACCAGGTTTAAAAGTGAATGTGAAATTGCAACCACATACGCAAAAATTAGCACTAGAGAAGAAGAAAGAATATGAAATGTCGTTATCACGCTGGTTACCGGATTATCCAGATCCAATGACTTACTTAGAAGTATTCCTTTCTGGAAGTAGTGTTAATAATACAGAATATGCAAACCCAGAATATGATGCGTTAATTAAGAAGATTAAAACAGAATTAGGTAATGATGAAAAGGCTCGCTGGAAAGCAATGCAGGATGCTGAAAAAATGCTACTTGATGATGCAGTAATTGCACCGGTATTCCAGCGCGGATTATCTTACTTACAAAAACCATATGTGAAAGATTTATATGTACATCAATTTGGTCCAGCTACAAGTTTAAAAGGGGCAGATGTACAAAAATAAAAGAATGGGGAAACAGACTTCACGTATGTGATAGTCTGTTTTTTTGTACAGTTCCGAATGAAATATAGACATTTCATATGTTTTTTTACGACTTAAAAATAAAATTATTACTAAAATTCCAGTGTGAAATTTATGTAGAATCTTGTATAATTAACGTGTTTCTATGGAAACATTTTCTTGCGCTATTTCTATAGGATTTAATAGAACAAGGAAGGAAATACATACATGTATATAATAGACAAATAGAATGGAACATCATGTATAGAGAAAAAGGAGAGAAAAGATGGCGTGTCAAAGACAAGGGTTACAAGTTAATAACGATAGAAAGAGGGACAGAAGATGAAAATGAAGCATGCTTTTGGTCCTATAATTTTAGCGTGTGTGCTTTTTTTCATTATCATTCTAATCCCATCGAAAAGTTTAGTATCGCTTATTAGTGATAAGAAGGTAGAAGATGCGGCTACTTCTTTACAAAAAGAGAAATTACAAAGTGTTTTCTTACAGCAAAAAATGTTAGATAATTCACAGTATTTACCGATGTACGGTTCATCAGAATTTTTACGAATGGATGCATATCATCCGTCTAATTATTTCAAAGTAAATCCAGCTGGTTTTACACCGTTTTTAATTGGAACTGGCGGTACACAAAGTTTAGCTCATATTTTAAATATGACATCTACTATGGATGAATTAGAAGGTAAAAAAGTAGTCTTTGTTCTTTCACCACAATGGTTTACAAAGACTGGTGTATCACAAGGGGATTTCACTAATAATTTCTCCAAACAACAAGCATATCATTTTATTTTTAATGATGAGATAAATCCAGAAATGAAGAAGCAAATCGCGAAACGGCTATTAGATTATAAAGTTGTTCAAGAAGATGATATATTAAAAAATTCATTAGAAGGTATTGTATATAATGATACGAAACATAACATAAAAGCAGGTTTAGTTAAACCACTTGCTTATATGCATCGAAATATTTTAGATCATAGAGATTTATTTAACTCTTTATTTAAAATCGAACCGATGAAAGAGAAAACAAATAGCGGACTTCGTTCAATTTCTTGGGAAGACGCACGTAAACACGCAGAACAAGAAGGGAAAGCTGAGTCTACTACAAATACATTTGGAATTGAAAATCCGTATTATCATAAGAATAATCTGAAGAAAAAACTTAAAGGTTTAAAAAACTTTAGAGCAAATGAAACATATGATGAATCACCAGAATATAATGATTTACAAATTATTTTAGATTTATTTAAAGAGAAAAATGTCAAACCGCTCTTTATTTCTGTACCTGTAAATGGGCCTTGGTATGATTATACTGGATTCCCGAAAGAACGCCGTGAAGTGTATTATAAAAAAGTTCGAGAACAGGTTGAGAAAGCAGGATATCCAGTAGTTGATTTCTCTGGCCATGAATATGATAAGTATTTCTTAAAAGATACGATTCATTTGGGCTGGAAAGGTTGGATTTATTTTGATGAAGCAGTGCAGAAATTTTATTCTGAGAAATAAAGTATAGAAATCGGAATGGCTATGAGCCGTTCCGATTTTTTTAGTATAGAGGATTTTGGTGAGGACAATTTGGGAATGCATGTATATCTTGAACCTGTCTATAATCATAATGTTTCATTGCGAACTGAGCTTGATAAAGGTATTCATACACATATAATTGACCATCATGCGCTGAACATAATACGCCGGAAGTTCCTTGCCCATTTATGAAGGAAATACCGATAGGGCGTCCGATTAAGTATGGTATTTTTTGCTGCCAATGCATAGGGGAATCACTCCTTTTTGAGATAATATACGAAAAGAATGATCGAATGGTTGCTTATCCATGTAAATGTAGATGGAAAGGTGTTATATAATTCCTGAAGATTAATTCATATATAAATAAAAAACCGCTATAACTTCGAATGAATTTATAGCGGTTTTTATTATATTCTTAAGCAAGATTTTTGCGCTTTTTTGTCCATTTTTTTATAACGAAGTATAAAAGTATAAGTACGACGCCACCAATTGCAAATGATTTCACATACGGACCAGCAATATCGTTTATATTCTCCCAATTTTCACCTAGTTTTTCACCTAAATAAATGAAAATAATAGACCAAGGGATAATCGCAAGTGCTGTTAATGTAGTGAAACGTAGTAAAGGCATTTTTGTAATACCAGCAGGAATTGAAATCGCATGACGCACTACTGGAATGAAGCGTGCTGTAAAAATGACGCCAGTTCCGTAACGATTAAACCAATCTTCTGCAGCATCTATTTGTTTTTTATGTATGAAAATATATTTTCCATAACGTTCTAATATAGGGCGTCCGCCGTATCGTCCAAGCCAATAAATAAAGATTTGGGCAATAACACCGCCAATTGTACCGAATACAACTGCGCCTATAAATGAGATACTACCATTGAATACTAAGTATCCTGCATAAGCAAGGACAATTTCACTTGGGATAATCTCAATCATAAGTCCAAGCATAATGCCCCAATAACCTAATCCTTCAAAAAACGTTAATACTGAATGAATAAAACTACTTAACATTGTTGCACCTTCTAATTTATGGATTTTTGAATATATGCCCCTTTACTTAATAATATAAAAGGTTCACTATATGTATATTATACCTTATTCATATAGGGGATTGCTATTTCAATTCTTTTATGTCTCCCATAAGTATTATAGTAAAGGATATAAGCCACGTTTTCATGAAGGGTTAATGAAAAGATTATTAAAAATTTCTCATAAAAAAATAGAAGCATTTCTGCTCCTATTTTTTAAGGCTTCACATCTAAGTTCTGTAAAAATAACGTTGCTGTTACGTAACGTTTTGCTAACATTTGTACATAAGCGGTATGTACAGAAAGGGTCGCAATAATAATAGCGTTACGAATTGCTTCGCGTTGTTCGTTATTAATTTGATCGAACTTGCTTGCGATTTTATCAGCTTTTTCTTTTACGATGTTTTCAATTGTATGAACTGTATCTGTTGCATTTAGTTGTAAGCAATTCCCTTGATTGAGTTCTTCAAATAGAGAAGAGTATGCTACATATAAATGAACAGGATTGATTAAATCATCACTTCGATCGGCTGGGTCATTAACGATAAGGCGTAATAGCTTACGAATTGATTCAAAATCAAGTGCTGTTTTTAAATCTTCGACAATGAACAGTAAGGCTGCTTGTTCAATCGAATATTTTTTCCCTTTTTGAGGAGAGCCAATCATTTCTTTTATATCTCGTTTCACCCAGTTTTGCATAGCAGTTACAGAGAAACTTGTGTTTTCAATCTGATTGCCAAGCGCAACTATTTCATTTAAAGAAAAACCGACATCAGTATCGTCAATTTTAATCAGCTTTTCAAAAATAGGTGAAAGTGCGGTAGTAATAAAAGCTGTAACGCTTTGTCCGCTTTCAATATCTTTTTTATGTGACTTTGCCCAAGCTTCTTGTAAAATACCAAGAGGCTTTTTCGTATTCCATCCTCTTAGTGATAGAAGAAGGGTAGCCATTTCGTTTCGTGTGAGATGAAATGTTTCCATCTTTTCACCTCCAAAATAATAAAAAGTTCTTATGAACTTATAATATGTTTTGTTTCATTTAAAGTCAATTCTGTTTTGCTTAATTTTTCCTTTGTCACCAAACTGTCGGAAGTAAATAATACTTGCATATTTCGACAAAAGTTCATATAATAAGTTCATAAGAACCTTTAAAATGTTCTTAAAAACAAATCTATCATTCTGAATTTACTAGAAAGATAGATTTCACATATATCTATATAAAAGGAGAATGGATATAATATGTTGAAAAAACTTGTAGCAGTAATGACAGCATTTATGGTTATCTTTGGGGCTAGCAGCTTTATGTTCGTAGATCATGCGGCAGCGAAAAGTTACAAATCTGGTAAAAAATCATTTACACCAAGTTCAGGTCAAAAGTCAAAAGTTGATTTAAACAAAAAAGACTCAAATGTAAATTCTCAAAAAACGACTCCAGATTCAAAAACGAAAGCAACAAACACAGCACCAAAAAGTAATAAAGGAAGCTTTATGAAAGGTTTATTACTAGGTGGTCTTGGTGGTTTACTAATGGGTAGCTTATTTGCAAATATGGGAGCTCTTGGTTCTGTATTAGCGTTTATGGTAAATATGTTAGTAATGGCTGGTATCGTAATGTTAGCAGTTCGTGCATTTAAATACTTCAAAGACCAACGTAAAAAGAAGGCAGATGAAGTAGCATGGAAACAATAAAAATTTCTGAACAAGAATTAATAAATGCGCTTTGCGTATATATAGCTGAAAAAAGACAAGTGGGTCCAGAAGAAGTGTTAGTTGAACTCATGTATGACGATGACTACGGTTTCTCTGCGGAAGTAGAGGTAAATGGTCGCCAGCAAATTTTAATTCAAGCAAACTTAATCGAAGCATTACGCTTATTGCTTGACAGAGAATATAATGTCAATTCATTCGCAGCGAGATTACAACTTGAATTAGATGATGAAGAAGGTATTTACGCATTAGCGAAAATTAATAGTGACGAACAATAAGACTGTTAGGGCTTCATGCTCTAGCAGTTTTTTTATTTTAATTTCTATTATTAGTATGTTTCCTATTTTGGGATAAAATTCAATTATTAATAAATGAATGAATTGGTAAAAATATGTTATTCTTATTAAGAATGTTTTATATTAATAGGAGGATATTATGAAAAAGAAATTATTAGCAACAATAGCTGCGGTATGTTTATCTTTAACTGCTTGTAATTCAACGGAGCAAACAAAAGATGTACAAGCGAACGAAAAAAAAGATAACAATACTGAACAGCAAACAGCAAAAACTAGCCTGAAAGCTAAAGAGATAAAAGAAAAAAGTGCAGTGGAGAGATTATCACAAGATCATAGTGTTTCGTTAGAAGGTGATGGCGCGAATTCTTCTGATTTTTTTGAGTTAAAATCCGGATTTGTTATTGCGGAAGTAGAACATACAGGAGAAAGTAATGCAATTCTAGAGTTAAAAGATGAACAAGGTAATGACTCTGGTTCACTTTCGAATTTTATTGGTAATGGAAAAGAAAAACGTGTAGTTTTATTAAACAAGAGTGGAAAATATTTTATTAATCCAATGGCAGATGGTCACTGGAAAGTGAATATGTCTCAGTCTATTCCAATAGATAAAGTAGTAACAGCTCCAGGAACAATTAGTGGTCACGGATCTGATGTTGTTTTTGTGAAGCTTGAAAAAGGTTTGAAAGAATTGCATGGTGTACATAAGAATGGTGAAAGTAATTTTGTAGTTGATTTAAACGATAGCATGATATTTAATGAAATTGGTGCTGCCGATACTACGAAAAAAGTACCTGTAAAAGAAAACGGTATACATATATTCACTATTCAAGCTGATGGTGATTGGACAATCGAAGTGAAATAATTTGAAAAGCTCTCCTTATATTTTTGATAAGGGGAGCTTTTTGACAAATAAGTCTTATTAAATAATTTCTTGTTGTTTATAGAAATCTTTATAATTTGTTTGGAATTTATGCCATAAATTATTCATCTTTCGTCTACCGATATCTACCATCGGATTAAACTGAATTGCAGCTTTCTGACGAACAAAGTGAACGTTTTGAATGGCGTGATATAATTGTTGGTCGACTATATCACGTTTTTTACTTGCATATTTAGCAATTGATAGACCTGCAACAGTTCCTTGCGCCATCGCAATTTTTCCGCTTTCAATGCCTGTAATATTGCCAGCTACAAATAAACCTGGAAGAGGGGTTTCCATTGTTTCGGAATGGAGAGGAACGTGTCCACCTAATTCTGAAATGTAATGGAAGGGACAACCAGCTACAGCTGCAAGTTCGGCAAGTGGGTATAATCCCCCGGCAATACAAACAAAATCTGCTTCATATATTTTCTCTGATCCATTAATAACATTTCCTTTAGAGTCAATATTAGCAATACGTACACCTTCAACTTGATCTGTTCCGATAATTTCAAGAGCTGCTTTCCGAAGGTGAAGTGGCGTTCCGTTTATTTTCATTCCGCTGTTTGGATAGAATGTTAATCCAGCTTTTCGAATCCAATCATATTTCATAAAGTGGCTACCTATTCGTAAAATAGCAGAAGGAGCGAGATGTGCTGCATTTAAAAGAGAGTTTAAAACTTCTTCAGGTTCACCAGCTTTTTGACTTAACTCGCTTTTTTCAGGGAGTACAATATGATCTACTTTAATTCCCGCTAATTGCAATTCACTTAAAATGGCGAAAGACAAAATGTTAGCACCAATAATGATTCCTTTTTTTCCAACTTGCACGCGATGAACATTTGTCATAACTTGAGCTGCTCCAATTGACATCACTCCTGGAAGTGTCCAGCCTGGAAGGGGAATAGAATATTCCGCAGCACCAGTAGCAAGTAGTACGAACGGTGCTTCTAACGTACCGATATTAGTATGTACAAACCAATTGTTTTCATCTTTATCTAAATTATAGACCGAAACACCGCACCTGATATGTACTGAAAGTGATTCTGCTTCTTCATGAAGTCGCTTCGATTCTTCTATTCCGTTCCACCATTCTCCAGTAGGCTCTTGATGCAACTGTCCTAACAATCTCCCGCCCGGCTTCATAAATTCATCAATAACGAGCACTTTTAGTCCGAAACGAGCACAAGAGATAGAAGCAGATAATCCCGCTGGTCCTGCACCAATGATAATTACATCACTCATCGTTTTTTCACCATCTCTCTCACGATATTCGGATGCTGTTTCCCGCTTTCAACAACCATGTTTTCTTCTACAACAGTTAAGCATGCGCGTACATTTGTTTGATTATTTGCTGTCACGCGGCATTCGGAACAGTGCCCGATATTACAATAAATACCTCGCGGTGTCCCGCTATCTTCATGAACTCTTAATGTCCGTATTTCATTTGCTAACAGGGCAGCAGCTATCGTTTCATGTTCATATGCTTCGTATTGATGACCGTTAAATTGAAAAGTAATACGCTCACTACTTTGTAAAGTACCTAAAATAGGGTGATGTGTAATTCTATTCATTTACTTTCACCTACCGATCCAAAAGTAACTGCACGTATTGGTGGTTGATATTTTAACGGTAGTTCATTAAGAGTTACGTCAGGATTCGCATTTTCTATCATTCGATCTATCATTATTCTGCATGTGCGACCACCGCAAAATCCCATGCCAGCACGTGTTCTTAGTTTTAATTCTCTTGCCGAGCAGTTATATTCAGCAATTGTCGATTGAAGTTGTCCATATGTAACCTCTTCACAACGACAAACGATTAAGTTGTTTTTATTTGTCATATGTATTCCTCCTCTAGTTCGGTTTGCACAAATTATATATGCAAAAATCATGCCAATATAGAGGGGAGAGGGCTACCTGTAAACGCCTGATTGGTGCATACTGATTCTTTATTGAAGTCCGAGTTTCTTTAAACGGTTATATAAAGTAGCCCTTGTTACGCCAAGTTGTTTTGCGCATTCTAATTTATTCCCATTTAAAATTCGTAAAGCCCTTTCAATAACTTTTTTCTCATGCTCATCCATCTCTTCTTGTAAAGAAAGGATTGTATTATTGTTGCTGAGTAATAGGGAATGAGCTGTATGGTTGTCTAAAGTTTCAGTCGTATGAAATGGTAAATATTCTTGTTTTATAATTCCGTCTGTTGCGAATACCACAAGCCGTTCAACAACGTTTCGAAGTTCGCGAATATTACCTGGCCAATTGTAATGAAGCAGTTCATGCATAATGCTTGAAGGTAGGTCACGAATTGGTCGGTTATAGTTGATCGAAAAATCGTTTAAGAATGAGTATGTGAGTTCGATAATATCCTCTCGTCTTTCACGCAGCGGTGGAATATGCAGGCTAACTACATTTAAACGATAATATAAATCTTCTCGGAAAGTTCCTTTTCTCATTTCTTCTTGTAAATCCCGATTTGTAGCAGCGATAATGCGGAAATCAATATTAATTTCTTTTTCTCCGCCAACTCGGTAATACTTTCGTTCTTGTAGTACACGTAACAGTTTTACTTGCATATCGAGCGGCATTTCGCCAATCTCATCGAGGAATAAAGTACCGCCTTGTGCGAGTTCGATTTTACCTTTTTTCCCTTTACTATTCGCTCCAGAAAAGGCCCCACGCTCGTAACCGAATAATTCACTTTCAAATAAAGCTTCTGGAATTGCCCCGCAGTTAATCGAAATGAAAGGCGCCTTCGCTGCTTCACTTGCTTCATGAATTGCTTTCGCAAATACTTCTTTTCCAACTCCGCTTTCCCCAAGTATTAAAACAGTTGATTTCACCGAACAAACTTTTCTAGCTAATTGTATCGTTCTTTGTATAACAGGACTTTTCCCATTCATCGCAAGGAATGGATCGGATTCATCTTTATACTTTGCCACTTCTTGTTCTAAACGGTGCATTTCATGTGACATATTAAATAGTTTTTCATTTAAAGCGACTTGATTTGTAACATCTGTTTCTGAAACGACTGCTCCTATAATTTCATCATTACAATAAACTGGATTTGAATTAATTAATACGAATAAATCGGGACGAGGCTGATGGAACTGAGCGACTATATTTTTTCCATCATGTAAAGATTGTAAAATTTCCAAGTCTTTATAATCAAAAAAACGAGTAATCGGTTGCCCAATAATCTCATTATGGTTGACTGAAAATATTTTTTCAGCACCATCTGTCCAAGTTCGAACGCATTCTTTACTATCAATGACTGTAACAGAAGAGTCAGTTGTTTGTATTACGGTGTTATAAAATGACTGTAGTTCATTGTAGGACTTATAAAGAAATGGAATCATTTGCTGAGAGGTTATACAGAATATCGGCTCATCGTTTTCGTTAAGGATGATAACAGCTAATTCATAAGAAAAAGCGTCAATTAATGCAGTGAATGAGTCATCTACATAAATAATGGCGCAATTATATTCTTCTGTAGTAGAAGGGAGATAATAAAACCTTCCGTTTACTTGCTTAATGTGATTAAGGCTACATGTATGATCGATTAAAATACTTTCCAAAAACTCTTGTATAGTCGGAAATGAAAATGCCATAATATCCTCCCGTTATGTATAAAAATTTTGACAGTGATAAAAAAATAATACACCTATTTACTATAAATTTGAATTATTTTTACAAATAAAAATATTGTTTATGGAAATTGTATATGTGCAGAATTGGCACGTCAATTGCATAAAAGAAAGTGAGAGGTTTAGGGAAAGGAGGAGTATATTGTGAGGCACTGCGACGTTTTAATTATAGGTGGTGGAATAATAGGGTGTTCTATCGCTTATTACACTTCAAAATACGGAAGAGACGTAACAATCATTGAAAAAGGAGAATTTGTCAGCGGGACGTCTTCACGGTGTGATGGGAATATTTTGGCCATTGATAAAGACCCAGGGTTTGATAGTCAAATGTCTTTAGTAAGTCAAAAATTAGTAACTGATTTAAGTGGAAAATTAGAGCATTCATTTGAATATAGGGCACCAGGAAGTATTCTCGTATGTGAGTCAGACGAAGAGATGGAAGCTGCGCAGCAATGGGTAGATCGGCAAAAAGAAGCTGGATTACCGTTTCGAATGCTTGATAGGCAAGATATAAGAGAAGAGTCGACTTTTTTTGCTGATGATTTATTAGGCGGTTTAGAATGTGCGACGGATTCAACTGTGAATCCATATCTCCTTGCTTTCTCGCTTCTGTCAGAGGCACAAAAGTTTGGCGCAAAAGCCTTTAAGCAGACCGAAGTAAAGAGTATGAAAATAGAGACGAATGGTTCATTTGTTGTAGAAACTACGAATGGTACTTTTACAGCAAAACAAGTTGTAAATGCAGCCGGTGTGTGGGCTCCTAAGATTGGTCAGATGTTAAATGTAAATATACCAATTGAACCGAGAAAAGGGCATATTATAGTAGCATCAAGGCAACAACATGTAGGATGCCGTAAAGTAATGGAATTCGGTTATTTAATTTCTAAATTTGGCGGAAAAAGAAAAGTAGATGCTTTAACTGAAAAATACGGGGTTGCGCTCGTATTTGAGCCTACTGAAAGTCAAAATTTCTTAATTGGAAGTAGTCGTGAATTTGTAGGGTTTCATACGAGAATAAACAATGAAGTCATTAAATGTATCGCAAATAGAGCGATTCGCTTTTATCCGAAAATGGCAGATATGATGGTAATTCGTTCTTACGCTGGTTTACGTCCGTGGACAGAAGATCATTTGCCGATTATTTCACGAGTGGAACATATTCCGAATTATTTCATTGCCGCTGGACATGAAGGGGATGGGATTAGTCTTGCAGCAGTTACTGGGAAAGTAATTGAAGAGTTATTAAATGAAAAAGAGACAATTATTCCTATTGAACCACTTCGTTTGAGTCGTTTTACAGAAAGGGTGTTAAACGGATGAGGTCACAAAGAGTCTTTACGACTATTGATACACATACGGGCGGGAATCCAACGAGGACATTAATTAGCGGACTTCCAAAGTTGATTGGAGAGACGATGGCAGAGAAGATGTTACATATGAAAAAGGAATATGATTGGATTCGAAAATTGTTAATGAATGAACCGCGTGGTCATGATGTAATGTCAGGGGCATTATTAACAGACCCGTGTCATCCTGAGGCTGATATAGGTGTTATATACATAGAGACAGGTGGATACTTACCGATGTGCGGTCACGATACAATCGGTGTATGTACAGCGTTAGTTGAATCAGGTTTAATTCCAGTAGTTGAACCGATTACTTCTTTAAAACTAGATACCCCGGCTGGCTTAGTGGAAGTAGATATTGCTGTTCAAGATGGAAAAGCAAAAGAGGTATCTTTCTGTAACATACCAGCTTTTTTATTGAAAAATATTACTGTACACGTCAAAGACATTGGAACTGTAGAGGCTGATATTGCGTATGGAGGGAATTTTTATGCCATTATTGATGCGAAGTCAGTAGGCCTAGAATTAGTACCAGAAAATGCATCTACAATCATCGATAAGGCGATTCATATAAGAAACACAATTAATGAGAAGTTTGAAATCATTCATCCAGAGTATTCGTTTATTAGAGGATTAACACATGTTGAATTTTATACAGATGCTACTCATGAATGTGCGCATGTGAAAAATACAGTTGTTGTACCACCAGGCGGAATAGATCGATCCCCATGCGGTACAGGAACATCTGCGAAGCTAGCTGTATTATACGCTCAGAAAGAAATCAAAATTGGTGAAGAGTTCATTCATGAGAGTATCGTTGGTTCTTTATTTAAAGGATATGTCGTGAATACGACACATGTTGAAAATATTGAAGCTGTCATAACGAAAATTACGGGATCAGCTTGGCTTATGGGTATGCATAAATTTTTTTACAATGAAATGGATCCACTCAAAGAAGGATTTTTGCTAATTCCGCCGATGGAACATGAAACGGAGGATATAAAATGAACATTCAAAAAATGTATACAGCAGTAGACGTACATGTAAATGGCGAGGCATTTCGTGTAATGAAGGACGTACCATGCAAATACTATTACAGTTTGGAGCAATTAAATGAACAATTTTTAGGTGAATTAGCAGAAGAGATGAAGCTTTTATTAAATGAACCACGTGGTTTTATTGGTTTGAATGGGTGTATTGTCGTTCCATCTATCCATAATGAAGTAGATGCAGCTGTATTATTTTTTAATTATGAAGGTTCGATTCCGCTTCATTATGGGGGCATTGTTGCGGTAATAACGATGTTACTCGAAAGTGGGTATTTAAAAAAGAGAGAGTCCAATCAATATAAAATTGAAACGTTATCTGGAATATTTTTAGTTCATGCGTATGTAGAGAATGATGAAGTTATATCTGTTTCGTTTGAAAGCAAACTTTGCTATTTGATTGAGGAAAATTTACAGGTTGGTAATGTAAGTTATTCTCTCATACAAGCAGATAAAGTATATGCAGTTGTAGAAAAAGGTGCGTATTCGCCAGAAATTCGTGTTGAAAACATTCCAGAATTGAAAAGATGGGGAGAAGCTACACTGCAGGCTATACAAAAACAGTCGCTAATAAAAAGGCTTATTTTAGTAGATCCTTCGCAAAAAGAAAAGAACCATATAAAGTCGATTACATTTCATGAAGATAACTTTATCGTACGTTCGCCAGGTTTTGTTTCTACTATCGTTTCCTATGTTCATGCGTTATTTAAAAATGATTATACGGCGGATAAACCTTTTAAAAATGAAAGTATATTTAATAGTTTTATAACTGTGGAAAAAGTGAAGAAGGAGGAGCTAGGATACATTTTCCGTTTTGAAAGTAGAGGATTTATTACAGGAATGCAGACGTTTCTATTAGACCCTACGGATCCATTTCCGGCAGGGTTCTTATTAAAATAAAATGTGATAAGGAGAGATAAATATGCAAAAAATTAAAGGGGCATTTCCAGTATTAATAACACCGATGGATGAATTTCAGGAAATTAATTGGGATGGGGTAAAACAAAATGTAAATTACTTTATCGAACAAAAGGTTGCAGGTGTCATCATTAATGGAAGTACAGGAGAGTTTGTAAGTTTATCAAAAGAAGAGCGATTTAAAATGGTAGAAACCGTGTTGAAAGAAATTGATGGCCGTATTCCAGTCATTGTTGGAACTGCAGCAGAGACGACGAAAGAAACAATTGAATATACGAAACATGCAGAAGCACACGGAGCGGATTGTGCATTAATTATAAACTCTTACTATTGTAAACCGAAGGAAGAGGAGATTTATTTTCATTTTAAAGAAATCTCAAACTCTGTAAATATACCAATTATGTTATACAATAATCCATTTACTTCTGGTGTTGATATGAGTACAGAGCTAATGCTCCGTATTGGAAAAAATTGTGAAAATGTTACACGTATTAAAGAATCTAGCGGAGATATTCGAAAAGCAAGAGATTTAGTAAGACAAAGTGAAGGGGCTTTCCAAGTCTTCTGTGGTTCTGAAGATTTAGTTATGGAATCATATTTAGTTGGTGCCTCGGGATGGGTTTCAGTAGCAGGAAATATCGTTCCTGGTCTCGTTACAAAAATGTATGAGCATTTTCAAAATGGTGAATTAGAAAAAGCATGGGAAATAAACGATGCTATTTTACCACTTTGCGAGTTTCTTGAAGGGTCAGGGAAATATGTTCAAATCGTTAAACGTTCCATGGAATTACATGGGCAAGCGGGAGGACCTTCTCGCTATCCAAGACTAGGATTAACTGTTAACGAAGATCAAAAGCTTCAAACGATTTTATCAAATATTGCAGCTCATGCAGCTGTTTAAATAAGGAGGAGAACATAATGTTAAAGACAAATATTGAGCTGAAACCAAAAGTGGAAGCGTTTTTAAATGAAGAAATTAAAATGTTTATTAATGGCGAATTTGTTTCTGCTATTGGCGGAAAGACGTTTGAAACGTACAATCCAGCAACAGAAGATGTTCTAGCAGTCGTATGTGAAGCGCAAGAAGAGGATATTGATGCTGCAGTAAAAGCAGCAAGATCTGCATTTAAATCTGGTCCGTGGGCAGAAATGACTACTGCTGAAAGAGCGCATCTTATTTATAAATTAGCAGATTTAATTGAAGAACATAGAGAAGAGTTAGCGCAATTAGAAGCTTTAGATAATGGGAAGCCGTATCAAGTAGCACTTGAGGATGATATTTCAGCGACTGTAGAAAATTATCGTTATTACGCAGGATGGGCTACAAAAATTATTGGGCAAACAATCCCGATTTCAAAAGATTACTTAAACTATACGAGACATGAACCTGTAGGTGTTGTAGGTCAGATTATTCCGTGGAACTTTCCGCTCGTTATGTCTTCTTGGAAAATGGGAGCTGCACTGGCGACAGGTTGTACGATCGTATTAAAACCAGCAGAGCAAACACCTTTATCCTTACTATATACAGCAAAACTCTTTAAAGAGGCTGGATTTCCAAACGGTGTTGTAAACTTTGTACCAGGCTTTGGTCCTGAAGCAGGAGCAGCAATTGTAAATCATCATGACATTGATAAAGTTGCTTTTACAGGATCTACTGTTACAGGAAAGTATATTATGCGTCAGTCTGCAGAAATGATTAAGCATGTAACGTTAGAGCTTGGCGGCAAATCACCAAATATCATTTTAGAAGATGCGGACTTGGAAGAAGCAATTAATGGTGCATTCCAAGGTATTATGTATAATCACGGTCAAAATTGTAGCGCAGGATCACGTGTATTTGTTCATCGTAAACATTATGAAACTGTAGTAGATGCACTTGTGAAAATGGCGAACAACGTAAAACTTGGAGCAGGTATGGAGAAAGGAACGGAGATGGGTCCACTCGTATCTAAGAAACAACAAGAGCGTGTGTTAAATTACATTGAGCAAGGGAAGAAAGAAGGTGCTACAGTTGCGGCTGGTGGTGAACGTGCGCTTGAAAAAGGTTATTTCGTTAAGCCAACTGTATTCACAGACGTTACAGACGATATGACAATCGTTAAGGAAGAAATATTTGGACCAGTTGTTGTTGTACTTCCATTTGATTCGACAGAAGAAGTAATTGAACGAGCGAACAACTCATCTTATGGCCTTGCTGCGGGTGTATGGACGCAAAATATCAAAACGGGTCATCAAGTGGCAAATAAATTAAAAGCAGGAACAGTGTGGATTAATGATTATAACTTAGAAAATGCAGCTGCACCATTTGGTGGATACAAACAATCTGGTATTGGCCGCGAATTAGGTTCATATGCGCTTGATAATTATACAGAAGTGAAAAGTGTTTGGGTAAATATAAAGTAATAGGGCGTTTTACTGACAAAAATTGAGGGATGAAATAATGAAAGATGCGGACAACTAGAAAGTTTGATAATAGTTGTCCGTTTTCTTATATACAAAATTGTTTTTCAAAAGAATGATAAGGGGGATTTGGATGGAGAATTTAGTAGAATGGTTAGTAGGGCAAGTGTGGAGTATCGGTTTAGTTGTTTTTGCATTAGGGGCAGGCGTATATTTCACGATTGCAACACGCTTTTTGCAAATTCGTTATTTTAAAGAGATGATTAAACTATTATTTGAAGGAAAGAGTTCAGAGACGGGAATATCATCTTTTCAGGCATTTTGTTTAGCCTTATCAGGAAGAGTTGGAATTGGTAATATCGCAGGGGTAGCGACAGCAATCGCTTTCGGCGGGCCTGGAGCTGTATTTTGGATGTGGGTAATGGCTTTGTTAGGGGCAGCGAGCGCGTTTGTTGAATCAACATTATCTCAAGTATACAAAAGTAAAGTAGGGAATGAATATCGCGGCGGTACTCCATATTTCATTGAGAAAGGTTTAAAAATGAAATGGTTTGCAGTCATTGTAGCGGTAGTTGTAACACTTTCATATGGCGTGTTATTACCAGGTATTCAATCTAGTAGTATCGCAGTTGGATTTGAAAACTCTAATGGTATTAACAAATATATAACTGGTATATTTTTAGTCGTGTTACTAGCAGCAATTATTTTTGGTGGTGTAAAGAGAATTGCTGGCGTTTCTCAAATGCTTGTTCCATTTATGGCAATTGGTTATGTAATTGTTACATGTATCATATTAATTGCGAATGTAACGGAGATTCCAAGTATGTTTGCTTTAATTTTCTCTAGCGCATTTGGTGTAAATGAAATGTTTGGTGGAATTGTTGGTGCAGCTATTGCATGGGGCGTAAAACGCGCTGTATTTTCAAACGTTGCTGGTGTCGGAGAAGCGACGTATAGTTCGGCTGCTGCTGAAGTATCGCATCCTGCAAAACAAGGATTAGTTCAAGCGTTTTCCGTATATATCGATACAATTGTCGTATGTACAGCGACAGCTCTTATGATATTAATTACAGGTATGTATAATGTTATACCTGAAGGGAAACGCGCTATTGTAAAAAACATAGGAAATGTGGAAGCAGGTCCAATTTATACGCAACAAGCAGTTGAAACTGTGATGACAGGGTTTGGTCCAATATTTATTTCAATTGCAATTTTCTTTTTTGCATTTACAACGTTACTCGCTTATTACTATATCGCTGAAACGACGCTTACTTATTTAGAT
Organism: Bacillus cereus group sp. BfR-BA-01355; assembly: GCF_022663675.1. Classification (NCBI taxonomy): domain Bacteria; kingdom Bacillati; phylum Bacillota; class Bacilli; order Caryophanales; family Bacillaceae; genus Bacillus; species Bacillus cereus group sp. BfR-BA-01355. Next base: position 15,107 of record NZ_JAKUFY010000025.1, on the reverse strand, counting down.
CGTCAATTGAAGTATGGCTGGTTAAAACCAGTTTTAAAATTTGGATTTTTAATTATGGTTTACATCGGTAGTGTTGAATCAGCGTCGCTTTTATGGAATCTCGGAGATTTAGGAATCGGTAGTATGGCATGGTTAAACTTAATCGCGATTCTATTATTAAGTAAAATTGCATTAAAAGTGTTAAAAGACTATGAAACGCAGAAAAAAGAAGGGAAAGATCCAGTATTTAATCCTAAAAATGTGGGGATTGAAGGATTAACATTTTGGGAAGAAAGAAGTAAAGAGGTTGAAAGAAAAAGTTCTAGAGAAAAAGTTATTGTAGATGATAATTTAAAATTATAACATAAATTAACTGAAAATTCTTAATTTAAAAGAAGGTATATTGCCTCCATTTCATCGCATACTACAATAGGTATGGATAATATGACTGGAGGGAATAAGATGGAACATGAGCAACATAGTTCGATAAATGATATTCTACATCATTATAAAGAAGGTATAGGTAGTTTTACAAATCAAATTCCTGAAATCGCTGAGACATATAATGCGTTTACGCAAGCTTGTTTTCAAGAGGGTGCTTTAACAAAAAGAGAAAAACAACTTATTGCATTAGGAATTAGTTTAGCAACGCAAGATGAGTATTGTACAATTTATCATACAAAAGGTTGTCTTGATCAAGGATGTTCGGATAAAGAGATTCTGGAAGCATGTGGTGTTTCAGCAGCATTTGCTGGCGGAGCTGCGATGAGTCAAGCGGTAACTTTAGTGCAAGAGTGTTTAACAGAACTGAAAAATCAAAAGCATTGAATAAAAAAACGTTTTAAACTTTATGTTTAAAACGTTTTTTTATGTGAAATTAAATTTGTATTCACTTTAGTATTCTATATCTTCATAAATCGAATTCTCTACATCAGGAAGAACTGTGTATATACTCTTACCGATTAAAGCTTCTAATTCTTTCTTAATTGCATAAAACCCTTTCCAATGTAAAGATGTATGAGATGTTGTACCATGACGCAAACCAACGGAAATTAATCTTCTTTCCAGCGTAGTAAAGCCATCCGCGTCAGCAAGAGCGTCACAAAGAGTAATTACTTTATTGTATAAGTCGTAGTTACTATGTTCATTCAATATTGCAACCAACCGGCTTTTCATATGGTCAGGAACGAGATGCCATTCCGCTGCGATATCTATATGTTCATTTTTACAGGGAAATGAGTGTGTCACACAAATAATGGCGTTTCCTGCATATCCTAAATCATTCATATACATATAACCATCATAGGAATGAATGACCGATTTGGTAAAACCTTTGTATCTTCCGATATCATGCAAAAGGGCAGCGTTATATGCTATGTCAGCATCTAGGTCATACCCTTTTTTTATAAGTTCTATAATTATGTTTTCAGTTGCATGAGCAACATGTAGTGAATGTTCAAACCAAGGGCCCGGGTTTTGTTCATATGCCCATTCGAGTAGTTCTTTTGCGTACGTTCTATCTAATATATATTTCATATCGTTATCCTTTCACAAAAAATCATATCTTAATATAAATTCATCTTATTATTTCATTATTCCTTCTTTAAAAATTGTTACAATGAAACAAAAGGGGGAAAAGTAATGCGAAATTTAGTAATTGAAGAAATTAAGCAACTAGAAAATGATATGGAAGAACTTTCGAAACTTTTGAAAACGGTTGTAAATGATGGGGCATCAATTGGTTTTTTGCCTCCACTGGAACAAAAAGACGCAACAAAGTATTGGCAAACAGTCATAGCGCCAGAAGTGATATTGTATGTAGCTAAAATAAACAACGAAGTAGCAGGGAGTATTCAATTACAATTAGTTACAAAGCCTAACGGAATTCATAGAGCCGAGATTTGCAAATTAATGACTCATCCAAACTTTAGACGTAACGGTATTGGACGATTGCTTATGCAAAAAGCAGAGGAACGAGCGAAGCAAGAAAACAGGTCTCTTTTAGTATTAGATACTAGAGAAGGAGATCCATCCAATAAATTGTACAAATCATTAGACTACCAAGAAGTTGGAACAATACCAGGATATGCAATTTCTCCGAATGGAAAGTTAGATGCTACGGTTCTTTATTATAAATGCATATAAATTGTGATTAAAAGGTTATCATACTGAATAATAAGAAACTATTTTAACACCGTCTATATTTTTCTGGCGGTGTTAAATAAATTTATTGATATAATCCATTTAACGCACTAAATGAATTTGAGAAAGTTTTTAGAGGGTTCTTTTAGTAATGATTCTCGTCTTATAATAAATGTAGAGAAGATGACTAGCCAACTATAGTTATTTTCGCTTTATTATCGGAAGGGGATGAAAGAATGAAAAAGAATAGTTTACAAAAGATGAAGAAAGTTATTTTAAGTGGTGGCGTATTACTTACGGGATTATTAACATTTGGATTTTCAGAAAAGGCTTCAGCTCATGGTTATGTAGAATCACCAGCGAGCCGATCTTATTTATGTAAGCAAGGGGTAAATGTAAATTGTGGACCGATTCAATATGAACCACAAAGTGTAGAAGGGATAGGGGGATTTCCGCAACTAGGACCTTCTGATGGACAAATTGCAGGGGCTGGTCATTTTCCTGCTTTAGATGTTCAAACTGTGGATAGGTGGAAGAAAGTTACGTTAAATGGCGGGACGAATACATTCAAGTGGAAACTAACTGCTCCTCATAGTACGAAAGAGTGGAAATATTATATTACGAAAAAAGGCTGGAATCCAAATAAACCTTTAACGCGATCAGATTTAGATTTAGTGCCATTCTATGTGAAAAATGACGGTGGGGCTAGACCAGGGACAACAGTAACGCATGAAGCAAATGTACCAACTGATCGTAGTGGATACCATCTTATTTTAGCTGTTTGGGAAATTGCAGACACTGGAAATGCGTTTTATCAAGTTATAGATGTAAACCTTGTGAATAATGGCTTAGCTTCAAATTTCGCTTTTAACAACGTAGTGCAAGCTCCTACACTATTTTAATTGAAACATATATTTCGATCATCTAATTCATTTTAGATGATTTTTTTTATGAAAATGATGAAAAATATAGAAGAAAGTGCAATTATTTATAAAAAAATATGCTTTAAATATTGTCATATTTGCTTCTTTAAGATATCCTTTTCATGAAGAGGTGGAAAACATGGAAAAAGTACTAGTTTTCGGGCATAAAAACCCAGATACAGATGCAATTTGTTCTGCAATTGCTTATGCAGAATTGAAAAAAGAATTAGGAATGAATGCTGAGCCTGTACGTTTAGGCGAAATCAGCGGTGAAACTCAATTTGCGTTAGACTATTTTAAAGTAGAAGGACCGCGTTTTGTTGAGACAGTAGCAAGCGAAGTGGACAACGTTATTTTAGTTGACCATAACGAGCGTCAACAAAGTGCTAACGATATCGAATCAGTTCGTGTGTTAGAAGTTATTGACCATCACCGTATTGCTAACTTTGAAACAAGCGATCCTATATACTATCGTTGTGAGCCAGTTGGATGTACAGCTACAATCTTAAACAAAATGTACAAAGAAAATGGCGTTACAATTCGTAAAGAATTTGCAGGTTTAATGTTATCTGCAATTATTTCAGATTCTTTACTATTCAAATCTCCAACTTGCACAGAACAAGACGTAGCAGCTGCTCGTGAATTAGCGGAAATCGCTGGTGTAGATGCTGATAGCTACGGCTTAGAAATGTTAAAAGCTGGTGCTGACTTAAGCGGAAAAACAATGGAGCAATTAATCTCTCTTGACGCTAAAGAATTCCAAATGGGTAATGCGAAAGTTGAAATCGCACAAGTAAACGCTGTTGATACAAACGACGTTCTTGTACACCAAGCGGAACTTGAAAAAGTAATTTCTGCAGTAGTAGAAGAAAAAGGTTTAGACCTATTCTTATTCGTTGTAACTGATATCTTAACTAACGATTCTGTCGGTCTTGCGATCGGTAAAGCAGCAAACGTTGTTGAGAAAGCATACAACGTATCACTAGAAAACAACACAGCTACATTAAAAGGTGTTGTATCTCGTAAAAAACAAATCGTACCAGTATTAACAGAAGCATTCCAAGCTTAATTTTATTGAGTACACATAAACAGCAAGGACAAGTAGTCAGATTGGCTACTTGTCCTTTTTTATCTCTAAAAAACAGAAAATTAAATGCAGGGTTTAATAATTATAGTGAGTATGCCTTTAAACAAAAAAATAGAGATTACAGTATTGAAGATTGTTTTAAGTTTCATGAGTCGATAGAAAAGTGTGTTGTATCAATTTGGAAACAGTTAGGAAGTTTTCTTAAAAAGAATCTTGATGTAAAAACGTATCGTCCCTGGGATCTTGCTCCTTGTAATTTGCAAAAATATCCATTTGAAAATTACATTGATTTATTGGATGGAATTGAAGAAATGTTGCGGAAGACAGATTCATGTTTTCATGAGGAATTTACTCGTATAAAGGAAAGCGGGATTAATTGACGTACAAGAACGGAAAAATAAAGCACCAGGAGCTGCTTGCTTTACCTTATCTCATAGTAAAGACGTTTTTGTTTATTCTAATTTTAGTTCTTCATTTTATGCGATTCATGCATTAATACATGAATTGGGGCATGCATTTCACTTTTATAAACAATTTAACAATGAAAGTAGTATGCAGGAAAGATACCTTCGTGAAGAGGTGGCGGAACTTTATTCCCTTAGTCTTGAATTACTATTAATGGATAAGCTTAATATTTTTTATAAGCAAGAGGATGATTATAAAGAAGTACAGCAAGCTCAATTATATCGTACTTTATCGTTATTAATATCGTCAGTTTCAGGAGATGTATTCCAGCACTGGCTTTATACAAATCCAAACCATTCACCAGAAGAGCGAGATGAGAAATATATTGAACTATGTAAAAGGTATCAATATTCATCAGTTGATATTGCAGGAGTAGAGAATGAAATTGGTTCGAGTCATTTCACTTTGTTCAGTTTCCTTTTTATAAAATTGAATATGCAATTGCGCAAATAGGAGCGATGCAATTGTTTCAAATTTATCGAGAGAATCAGGAACAAGCGATTGCTTTCTTTAAAGAGGGAGCGAGTTCAGATTGGAATTTACCTATACAGGAAATATATATAAATACAGGTGTTGCGTTTGACTTTTCGGAAGAAAGGATACAAAGTACTGCAAGGGCTATTTTAGATTTGATTAACGAATTAAAATAAGGATAGCGTTAGCTATCCTTATAATCGTTTATTCGTAAGATTTTTTCTTGTTTATATAAAATGTGATTATCGCAGTAATGAAGAAAATAGGTATCGCATACACTTGCCCAACAAATAACTTCCAGCCGACATAATTATAGCCTTCAGATGCTGGGATGATAACGGAAATAACGCAAACGATAAAATAGACTAATAGTGCAGGGATAATATTTTTCATTTTTATGAACCTCCTTTTTAATTATATCTATACATCCTTATGTTAAAATTTATATTTAATATTTTGAAGAAAAAAGCAAAAATTTTTATGGTATTATAATATTTGCAATGAGAGTGATCCATAGTACGTATATGGTAAAATGTGTAATTTTAGCTTTCGGAATTATTATATAGTATTTCGAGAGAAAAATGTACAAAATAACGAATTTTATTTACAGAAGTAAAGGGAGTAGAAATATATATGAAAAGGCTATGTATAATTCCTTGTGGAAAAAAGAAAATTTGGGATAAGCATTCAAACTACGGACCGATGGAAGCAAAAGATGTATATATTAGTCCGTTCGGAAAAGCATGTCAGGCGTACGCAACTATGTTTTTCGAAAACTGGGTTATATTATCAGCGAAACATGGATTTTTAAGACCAAATGATATTGTATTAGAAAACTATGATCTTGCATTTGATTCAAAAAGCGATGAGGTAATAAGTATAGAGCAATTACAAAAACAGATGGTAGATAAAAGTTTATTACAGTTTGACGAAATCGTCTTACTAGCAGGAAAAAAGCATAAAAAAGTAGTGACAAAGTTATATCCAGAAGAAATGATTACATATCCGCTAGAGGGGTGTAAAGGGATTGGGTATATGTTGCAGAGGTTAATAGAAGCTGTGAAGGAAGGGGAGGAAATATAGGTGAAGTTTCAGTGATTTTAAACTCTATTTATTTAGGGAGCTTAGGCATCGCCGAAAGGGTGATGCTTTTTTGTTCGTACCGTCAATTTTAGAAAATGTAGGGTGTATGGGTACAGTTAAGATTGTAAGTGGGAATAGCAATAAGACAAGTTTTGAATAGAATATTAAGAAAGGAGATGTTGATGAATAATGGCTAGATATAGTTTGCACGGAGGACATAATAGTATTGTTCAAGGTGCTAATTTCGGGAATCGGAAAGAACACGTTCTGGATAGGCAAGTTAAAGATGCCGTGGCGGCTAAGTTAAGAGCCTTAGGACACACGGTTTATGACGATACGGACGAGGTAGGGACAACTCAATCACAAAATTTAAATAATATCATTCGTAAAAGCAATTCCCATGCTGTGGATTTAGTTATTTCTTTTCATCTTAATGCAAGCGATGGAAATGGACAGGGTGTTGAGGTTCTGTATTATGATCAGAAAGACTTGGCGGCTAAAATCTCAGCTCAACTAGCAAAAGATATTGGATGGCGTGATCGAGGTGCAAAACAGCGTACAGATTTAGCGGTATTAAATGGGACGAAAGCACCTGCTATTCTTATAGAATTAGGATTTATTGATAATGAATCTGACATGGCAAAATGGAATGTTGATAAAATCGCTAATTCTATTGTGTTTGCTCTTACAGGACAAACTGGAGGAGGTACAGTGGATTTGCTCAAAGTAAAAACTGGCGGTGTAGCATTTAGTAATTTACAAGCTTTGGCTCAAGCGATGGTTGATGCGGGTATTGATGGACAAATTGTCGTTCAGAAAGATGGCATTGGTTATGCTATAACGAATGGCTATCCAGCTGGAAATATCGATAAATTTACAGCTTGGTTAGATGCGCGTAAGTGGTACTATGAGTATGTGAGATAAAGTAAAACTTTAATCAGTGGGTTAAAAATACAAGTTGGCTTTTATTATTTTAATGGCTCACGATAATATACTATGTAACCACAAATATGGACAATGTATATAATTAAAACCACCTATCAAAAAGGTGGTTTTAATTATATACTTTAGTTTTTTTGAATAATCATCTTTTAAATCTATAATAATATTCTATTTTTCGATACATAAGTTAAATTTTAAATCATTATCAATGAATACAAAATCTCTACTGCTAATTAAAAAACTGACTTGATTGTTTAAGGGATAAGAGCAAAAAATACAATCTCTGAATATAATAATAAAAAAGGAGATGATGAATAATGGGTTACATTGTAGATATTTCAAAATGGAATGGCAATATTAACTGGGATATCGCAGCCCCACAATTAGATTTCGTAATTGCACGTGTGCAAGATGGTTCAACTTACGTTGATCCTTTATATAATAATTATGTACAAGCAATGAAAGTAAGAAATATTCCGTTTGGTAATTATGCGTTCTGTCGTTTCGTTTCAGTAGAGGATGCACGGATAGAAGCAAGAGACTTTTGGAACCGTGGTGAAAAAAATGCCACAGTTTGGGTAGCTGACGTAGAAGTAAAAACAATGAATGATATGAGAGCGGGTGCACAAGCATTTATTGATGAATTACGTAGATTAGGAGCTAAGAAGGTCGGTTTATATATTGCTCATCATATGTATGCTCCATTTGGAATGGCAAATGTCAATTCTGATTTTGTATGGATTCCTCGTTATGGTGGTAACAAACCGGCGTATCCATGTGATATTTGGCAATACACAGAAACAGGGAATGTAGCTGGTATCGGAAAATGTGATTTAAATGAGCTAATTGGAAATAAACCGTTAGCTTGGTTTATAAATCAAACTGTTGAGCCAATAAAGAAACAAGAAGGGGTTGGAATTATAGTGAATAAATATAACAAAATAGTTACTTATGAATTTGGTGTAAATTTAATTCCTGACATGATTCAAATGATGGATAAGCTTGGATATACTTCTAAAATAATATCTCCCGGAAATAACCAAGGACTTGTGTATTTCGAGACAGATTATCGTCAAGGGAACGAACTGGACAAAGCAACGGCTTGGTTAGATACGAAAGGAATTAAATTTTTTTATACAAAAGAGTAGTTTGCTAAATAAAAAGCCGTCATATGACGGCTTTTTATTTTTATGTAATCTTCTAAATCTAGTTATAATATGGAGAAAATAGACTAATAAACAAGCCTTTGTATACTTTCAAACATAGAATATGATGAATTCTATTAAGGAGGAAGCATATCCATGGGGAATACTTGTCATTGTGGGCATTCCCGAAATTGTAATAAATTTTGGGATAATTTAATGTTTGGGAGATGTAGATGTAAACGCAGTGATTTTCACGAATGTTGTTGCAAAGAGAAACCGAAATGTGAGTGTGAAAAATGTCATTGTAAAACAAAACCGAAATGCCATTGTAGAGATGAAGATGAAGGGTATTAATAATAAAAAAGAGTACGATACGTACTCTTTTTTAGGGTGGTTATATTCCATCTTGAACAGATTTCTTTACAATTACCCATGTGTCTTTCTTTTTAACCGTTATAGCTACATTAGTTCCATTAGATTCCTTATAAAAGATATATCCATTGTTTGAGTTTACATATGTTACTGGCTCACCTATGCAATCTCGCGAGCAGGATTTGTTGACCAGTTCAATTAGGGATAGTTCGCTTGGATCGGTTTTACTTGCTTCTATAACAGCATCAAGGTTTGTTTTTCGATAACCTTGCAAGTTTATATGAAAAAGCTGCTCTATTTCTCCTGTAATGCTAGTATTCATTACTTCTACTGAATTCTTTTTTTCTTGAAGAAATCCGTTTTCATAAAGTAATTTTGTATATCCAATCCATGCTATTAATACTAGCATGAAAAACATACCCGTCATTTTAAGCATTCGAAGTCGTTTACTTATAATTGTTTCTGAGTATTTCATTCAGTCTAATCCTCCAATGTTTTTAATTTAAAATATGCTTGGATACATACTTTTAGAAGAGGATGAGAATGAATGAGTTTTCAATAAAAAAGAAAACATCCAGAGCTAGATGCTTTCCTTTTTTGTATGTTTCGCTATCTGTTAGTTACTTGTTTCATCAGCGGTCTTATTTCTTTAACTGGTGGTTTCTTATCATAGGCATCAACGTAAGAAAAGTAGTAGTTTAAGTTTCTTAGAAGACCTTTTCCTATTTTTGCACTTAAGAAAGGAAATACTTGTCCAGTATAATCATCGAGAGATTTACAGTAATATTTTTCATCTAAATATATACTGTATTTACATGTTAGTTCTACTAAAGGATTCCCTTCATCATCAAATACTTCTTTAGAATCAATAATATCTATTAGTGCAAATTTTTCATTTAGGTAAACTTTCTTTTTTTTCTCGTGTTTATTTGTAAGTATAAAAACGAGCCCAATCGCGTTAATCAAACTATTTCCTCCTATAAAAAACGGATATTAATAAAATATATCGATATAAGCTAAATGTAAAGAGGAGAGGTGAAATATCATGGAGAGAAAGTTAAATAAGCCGATTTATGTTGGGGAATCGACTTATTTTATCAAGTATTACTTAGTAGTAATACCTACTCTGATTAACATTTCACTTTATTGAAATACTTGTGGGAATTGTTTTACGATTGCGTTTGTTATCATGTCGGCCATTTCTAATGCTTCTTTTTCAATTTTATCGTAAAGTTGTACTCCTGCTTCATAATCTTTATTTAGGAAGGTAAGTGCTTCTGCTTTCGTTAGTGCTAAATGTTCATAAAACATTTTTCGGAATTCTTCTTTTCCTATATATGGGTTGATGTTATTAAGAAACTCAACGATTTCATCACCATTAGCGTACCATTTTTTCTCTATAGCGGCAGCTGCATTTTGATCACCAGTTTTTGCGGATTTAACAAGATCTGCTGCAATGACTAAGTGATCCTTAATTAATGCACTATATTTTTTTACTGCATCTTCACCGTAAAATGGTTCAAGTGATAGTCCCATATGTGTTGCGTTTTGTAGAAGTCGTCCAACAGTAACGTTAACATCGGGTAAATTAAATACAATACTTATAATAGCCAATCTCGTCCAAGCGACGTGTTGTTCCCATAAAGAACGCATATACCCTTTTAAAAAATTCTCGTTTTTACTAATTCGGTAGTTACGTACGGATAAATCATAGTTTACATAAGGGTTATGGTAGGGGGAGTAATACGATTGCCAATAAGAATACATAAATAGTAACACTCCTTTGAACATGTATAACTCAAAGTATGATATAGATTTATGTTTAGTTACGTGTCCTAGATTATTTTTAGGGAATTTGAATTGGAGAAATTAGGTGAATGATCTTGTGGTATATATGAATAAATTGAATATAAAGTAAAAGAGGGTCTGCAAGGGAAGTTACAGACCCTCAAAAGGGTATTGCCGAGATGTCGGACTCGACTACGTAATGTTATCATAAAATTCTTTTGAAAAAACCTGGTAAATGTGTCCAAATTAAATTGGGACCTTAATAAAGTCAAAGAGACCTGCTTCCCGCGGCAGGCCCCATTAACTAGATAATGTCGATGAGCAAAAACTCATCTGGAGTACTTTCATAGTAACAAGTAAAATGTGTTTTGTGTATTGAGAAAGAAGAATTGCATAATTATATGTGAACAATTAAAATCCCAACAATTTATGATTATCATTAATTGTTGGGATTTAAATATGGTTATAAAATGGAAAAAAGACTTGGAAGTGAGATTGAGGTGTAGAAGTAAGTAATCATGAAAAAGACCTGCTAATATAAGCAGGTCAACTTAAGGGGTTTATCCAACAGATTATTATATATGGTAACAACTGAATTGTAGTAAGTCTATACATTTAATATTGAGAAAAATTCTGCGAATGATATATTTTTTGCGCATATATTAACATCTAAAAAGTTGAGAAAGAAAATTAAAAAGCTTTTTATAAGAGAATAATGGTTGGTACTTATAGTATGATTCATATTTCCACGCATCATTATTAGAGAATTGGAGTTGTGTTGTTTTCTTTTTTGCCGTGATGGAACTCATATTATGATGTTTCATATAGAAACCTCCTGAATTTATATGTATACGATTAGTAGTATTCAAGAAAGGGAAATAAAATGAATATTTAAATTGAAACTCTTTCTTCATGTTTACTGGATTTACGTTATAAATGTTGTAAAACATATAAAACATGGATGCTAATTCATATTAAATAGGTGGAGAAACATAGAATAATGAAAAAATAATAAGCATCTATTCATCTCTTTCAAGTCGCATAAGTGATTGATATAATAGAAGTAGATGAAAGATAAAGAAAAGCAGGTGACTCTTTTTTGTTTACTAAAGCACAAGAACTTTTAGCGTCCTACTTTGGTTATTCTTCGTTTCGAAGAGGACAAGATGAAACAATTAAAAATGTACTAGATGGGAAAGATACAGTATGTATTATGCCAACGGGTGGCGGTAAGTCGATTTGTTATCAAATTCCGGCATTAGTATTTGAAGGAACGACGTTGGTTATATCGCCTTTAATATCACTTATGAAGGATCAAGTAGATACATTGGTACAGAATGGCATTTCAGCTACATATATTAATAGTTCTATTTCTATTGCCGAAGCAAATCAGCGAATTCAATTAGCGAAACAAGGACATTACAAATTACTTTATGTCGCGCCTGAGCGTCTTGATTCGATGGAGTTTGTTGACCAACTTATCGATATGAAAATCCCTATGATTGCGATTGATGAAGCACACTGTATTTCACAGTGGGGACATGATTTCCGTCCAAGTTATTTACATATACATCGCATATTAGATTATCTTCCAGAAAAACCGCTCGTATTAGCATTAACAGCAACAGCAACACCGCAAGTACGTGAGGACATTTGTAACACACTTGAAATTAATCAAGAAAATACAATTATGACAACGTTTGAGCGTGAGAACTTATCGTTTTCTGTCATTAAAGGGCAAGATCGAAATGCATATTTGGCGGATTATATTCGTCAAAATCAAAAGGAATCTGGGATTATATATGCAGCTACTAGAAAAGTAGTCGATCAGTTATATGAAGATTTAATGAAGGCTGGAGTTTCTGTATCAAAATATCATGCTGGTATGAGTGATAGTGATCGAAATGAGCAACAAGAACTCTTTTTACGAGATGAAGTAAGTGTAATGGTAGCAACATCTGCATTCGGGATGGGTATTGATAAATCGAATATTCGTTACGTAATTCATTATCAGCTTCCAAAAAATATGGAAAGTTACTATCAAGAAGCAGGACGTGCTGGTCGTGACGGATTAGATAGTACATGTATATTGTTATATTCTTCTCAAGATGTACAAGTACAGCGTTTTTTAATTGATCAATCAACTGGAGAATCACGTTTTTCAAATGAACTTGAAAAATTGCAAAATATGACCGATTACTGTCATACAGAACAATGTTTACAATCATTCATTTTGCAATACTTTGGAGAAGAACCGAAAGAAGATTGTGGACGCTGTGGTAATTGTACAGACGATCGCGAGAGCATTGATGTGACAAGGGAATCACAAATGGTTTTATCATGCATGATTAGAACGAACCAACGCTTTGGGAAGCAAATGATAGCGCAAGTATTAACGGGGTCGAAAAATAAGAAAGTTATTGAATTTAATTTTCATACTTTACCAACGTATGGGCTTTTATCGAACCGTAGTGTAAAAGAGGTCAGTGAGTTTATTGAGTTTTTAATTTCAGATGAGTTAATTGCAGTTGAACATGGCACTTATCCGACGTTAAAAGTAACAGAAAAAGGGAAAGAAGTATTACTTGGTAAAGAGAATGTTTTACGAAAAGAACGAGTAGAGACAAGACAAATTGTACAAGACCATCCTTTATTTGAAGTGCTTCGTGAGGTACGTAAAGAAATTGCACAAGGAGAAGGTGTACCTCCGTTCGTTATTTTCTCTGACCAAACATTGAAAGATATGTGCGTGAAAATGCCGCAAAGTGATTCCGAATTGTTGACGGTAAAAGGTATCGGAGAACACAAACTTGTGAAATATGGCTCGCACTTCTTACAAGCAGTTCAGCATTTTATTGAGGAAAATCCAAATTACGCTGAAACGATTAAGACAGAAGTAGTTGCAGAGCGTAAAAAGTCAGGAAAAGCGTCCGCAAATTCTCATTTAGAAACGTATGAAATGTATAAACAAGGTATTGATTTGAATGAGATTGCAAAAGAACGTAACTTATCAAGACAAACAATCGAAAACCATTTAATTCGCTGCTACGAGGATGGAATGGAAGTAGAGTGGCAAAGTTTTGTTCCAGCAGAGTATGAATCTCTTATTGAAACTGCCGTTCAAAATGCTGAGGGTGGTCTGAAATCTATTAAAGAACAGCTTCCGAATGAAGTGAGTTACTTTATGATTCGTGCTTATTTACAAATAAAAAAGTAGAGACATATAAAGGGGATAAGATTTTATGTATCATGTTTTCGTTTATGGCACGTTAAGAAGAGGACAAACGAATGCTCATTATATGTTAGGTGCAACGTGCATTGCAGACAGAGCTTGGACATATGGAAAATTATTTGATACGAATGAAGGATATCCGGCTATGACTTATTCGATTGAAGAAAAGGTGTATGGAGAAGTTTATGTAGTAAATTATGAGATATTGTGTAAGTTAGATGAACTAGAAGAATATACAGGTAATGCGGAGACCGATTTATATGATCGAATCACGCAAACAGTATATGTTGCTGATAGGGAAATAGAAGCATATGTGTATATCGCTCAAGATAAAAAGATGATATTGAAAGTTATTGATTCTGGTGACTGGGTGGAGTATCAAAAAGAAAAATAAAAGTAGCTAAAGAGTAGATAGTGGAATAATCCATTATCTATTTTTTATACTTTCACTTTCAAAATTCTTATTATTTTGATGAATTGTAAATATAGGGAAATCAAAAGGAGGATTTTTCATGGGCATTAGAAATTTAGTTTCTCACCTGTAACAGAAAAATAATTTGCAGGAGGAGAATAATAATGAACGAATTAAATGTAAAAGAATTTTATAAAAAACAATTTGAACTAATAAGCTATGATATAAATAATGAAAATTGGTTACAGGAAGTTGCTAAAGAAGTGCAAGAACAAGTTGGATATCCAATTCAGACGATGTTAGAACTAGGAGCTGGAAATGGCGGATTTGCAAGGGCGATGTCTAATTTGAATGTAAAAATGACTACTGTTGAGCTTGTACCGGAGTTAGCTATGTTTGCAAAAGAACATGCTACTAATGATATTGAGGTTCATTGCGCCGATTTTTATAAAATTAACTTTAAAGAAAAGTTTGATGTTGTTATTTATTTAGACGGATTTGGTGTAGGAACAGATGAGGAACAATTGATTCTATTAAAACGAATTAAAAATTGGATGATGGATGATGGATGTGCACTTATTGATATTTATCAACCGTTATATTGGGAAAAGGCCAATGGACAAGAAATGCCGATAGGTTCTGCAATGCGAAAGTATGAATATGATAGTGAAAATGCAAGAATGCTAGACCATTGGTGGGAAATAGATTCTTCAAATGATATCGTGACACAATCTTTACGCTGCTATGCTGTAGGTGAGATTAGTAATTTATGTGCCGAGGCTCATTTAAGTATAGTTGGGATTTTCCCAGGAGGAGCGCATGATTTTGAAGCTGGGAAATATAAAGAGCGATCCTCTTTAAATGAATGTTTATCATATCGAATAAAAGTAAAAAAGAGTAGGGATTAATGAACTGCACCCCAATTGTTAGACACAGTCTAACAATTGGAGGTGCAGTTTTTCTATGGCTAAATTTACAGCTGATGAAAAAATACAAATCGTTCTACGTTATTTGAACGGAAATGAAAGTTATCGAGAAATGGGTAGATCGCTCGGTATAAGTG